>NZ_JBEXTX010000068.1:0-45606 GCF_040614175.1 Amycolatopsis sp. NPDC006131 | reverse complement strand
CTCGGTGCGGCTCCGCACCGAGAGTGGCCCCAAGATCACCCGGTCAGGCCTTCAGCGACCCCGACAGGGCGGTGGCGTCGCGACGGAGAGTCTCCGACGCGACCCGGTCCGGCACGTTCCACCGCTGGCCGGCGAGGACGCCGAACAGCCGCAGCGCCTCCTGCGCGGGCCGGATCCGGCCCGCCTTCGCGTGCGACTCGGCGAGGTCCAGGGTGCCGCGCAGCTGCACCGCACCCGCCTTGGTCACCCAGCCGGCGTCGCGGAACCGGTCGATCAGGGCGCGCACGTCACCGAACGACGTCCCGGTCGTGAAGTTCACGGCCTTGGTCGTGGTGAGCCCGGCCTCGTCGGTCACGGTCACCGACAGCTGGTGCGCCCCGAGCGGCAGCCGCCACAGCTCCAGCGGCTTGCCCGGCGTGACCGGCTGACCGTCCACCGTGGCCTGGACCTTGGCGACCCCGGACGCGGTGTCGGTGGCGGTGACCACCGGCGTCAGTGCCGCGGAGTCCCCGAAGGCCTGCCCCTCGGTCACCCCGGCGACCGTCACCGCGGGCGCGGTCTTGTCGATCTTCACCGTGAGCGTGCCTGGCGCGGAGACGTTGCCGCCGTTGTCCGTCGCCCGGTACAGCACGGTCGTGGTGCCCTCGGCCGACAACGTGACCGGGTTGGCCGCGTTCGCCCAGGTCACGCCGTTGTCCACGGAGTACTGCCTGCTGGACACCGTGCCGTTGTCGGTCGCGGTCACGGCCAGCGTGACGTTGCCCGTGTACCAGCCGTTCGCCCCGGTCGGCGCCGACGGCGTCAGCGCGGCCGACACCGCGGGCGGCGTCTTGTCCGCGACCCCGGCGCCCTGGAAGGTGAAGGCGTCGACGTCGACCCCGCCGCTGGAGGTGACGAACAGCTTGCCCGCGCCGGAGGGCAGACCGGACAGCGGTGTGGTCACCGTCTGCCAGCCGTCCCCGGCCGGGACGTCGACCGTGGCGAACGGGGCCGCGTCGGCGGCGTTCCACCGCAGCTGCAGCTGGCCGGCGCCGTGGGCCTTGGTCTGCACGCCGGTGATGCCGCTGAAGTTGACCGGGTCGTAGGCCAGCCAGTCCCCGGCGTCGAAACCGGTGACCGAGCGCAGCCCGGACGCGGTCGCGTCGTCGGTGATCGTCACGCCGCTGGTCTCGTCGGCGTGCTCGCCCTGCATGAGCTTCGGGTTCAGCACGGCCTGCGCCTCACCGGTCGCCGGCGGCACGCCGCCCGCGCCGTTGTCGGTGTAGGTCACGTTGAGCACGCCGAAGACGTTCTCGGTCTCGCCGTGCCCGGCGTCGGTCGGCGTGGCCACGGCGCCGGTGCAGCCGGTGCCGCTGTTGACCGGGTGCCCGTGCTGGTTGTGGCCCAGGCCGAAGGCCCACGCCACCCGGCTGCACACCGGGGTCGTGCCGTCCTCCGGGTCGCTGACGGTCACCGCGTAGGGGATCGCGTCGCCCCAGTCGAAGAACCCGCCGTGCGCCGGCGCGGTCAGCCCGACGGTGGGCGCGGTGTTGCCGGTGGTGACCTGCTCCGACGTCAGGCCGTGCTTGCCCGCCGGGTCGGTGACGCGCAGCCGCGCCTCGACCTGGCCGTTCTCGGTGTAGGTGTGGGTGGCCTGCGGTCCGGTGGCGTCGAACGTGCCGTCACCGTCGAAGTCCCACTCGTAGGTCAGCGCGCCGCCCTCGGGGTCGCTGGAGGCGCTGCCGTCGAAGGTCACGGTCAGCGGCGCCTGCCCGGACGACGGGGTCGCCGTCATCCGCGCGGTCGGCGCCTTGTCGCCCGGCGCGAAGTCGATCCGGTACAGGCCGGCGTCCGGGTTCTGCCGGAAGAAGCCGTCGCCGTAGTCCAGGACGTAGAGCGAGCCGTCCGGACCGAACTCGAGGTCCATCGGGTTGTCCCAGATCGGCTGGCCCAGCGTGGACAACTGGGCGTTGGGCAGGAAGTTCTCCAGCTTCGTCACCGGGCCGTCCGGGCCGGACAGCGTGAACGCGGCGACGTAGTCCTGCGAGAACTCGCCGAAGAACGCCTTGCCGTCCCAGTACTCCGGGAACTTCGTCGGCGACGGGTTGTTCGCGTCGTAGTGGTAGACCGGGCCGCCCATCGGCGCCTGGCCGGTGCTGGAGCGGAACGCGGTCAGCTCGGGCCACGGCTGGTCGGTGTCCTTGTCGCCGTACCAGAGCGTGGCCGGGGTGGCCGGCGGCAGCTCGCGCAGGCCGGTGTTCCAGCGCGAGTCGTTGACCGGGGCGGAGCAGTCGAACGCCGGGCCCGGGGTGAGCGTGGCGAAGTCGAAGTCCCGGTAGGGCTGGGAGTTGTCGGCCGTGCAGAACGGCCAGCCCGAGTTCATCGCCTTCGTCGTGATCTGCCACTCGACGTAGCCCATCGGGCCGCGGTTCGGGTCGGCGGTGCCGGCGTCGGGGCCGTAGTCGCCCCACATCACCGCGCCGGTCGCCTTGTCGACGGTCATCCGGAACGGGTTGCGCAGGCCCATCACGAAGATCTCCGGCCGCGTCAGCGGCGTGCCGGGGGCGAACAGGTTGCCCTCGGGGATCGTGTAGGAGCCGTCCTCGTTGACGTGGATGCGCAGGATCTTGCCGCGCAGGTCGTTGGTGTTGCCCGCGCCGCGGCGCTCGTCGAGGCCGGGGTTGTAGCCGGGCGCGTCGTTGATCGGGGTGTAGCCGTTGACGTTCGGGCCCGAGGCGGGGGTGTTGCCGCCGGTCGACAGGTACAGGTTGCCCTGGGCGTCGAAGTCGACGTCACCGGCGACGTGGCAGCACTGGCCGCGGTTGGTGGGGATGCGGATGATCTCCTGCTCGGTGCTCAGGTCCAGCGACTCGCCGGTCCACTTGAACCGGGACAGGACGTCGTAGCCCTCCCACTGCTTCCAGTACGAGTCGTCCGTGCCCGCGGGCAGCGTGTTCGGCGCCGAGCCGGCGGGGGTGTTCAGCTTGGGCGAGTAGTAGAGGTAGACCCAGTTGTTCTCGGCGAAGCCGGGGTCCAGGGTCACCGTCTGCAGACCCATTTCCGAGTTCTGGTAGACGGGAATCGTGCTGACGACCTTCGTGACACCGGTCTTCGGGTCGGTCAGCCGCACCTCACCGCTGCGCGCGGTGTGCAGGACGCGGTTGTCCGGCAGCACGGCCAGGTCGATGGGCTCGCCCACGTTCTTGGTGAGCGTGATCTTCTCGTAGTTCTCCCAGTGCAGGGCGGCGTCTTCCTCGTGGGCCGCGGCCGGCACGGCGAGGCCGAGCAACGGCAGGGCCGTCACCGCGGCGGCGGTGATCAACCGTCTCAGGGCAGGATGCATCGCGAGATCACTCCGGTGGGATTTCGACGGGGAGGGGAAGGGGTCAGCCGCGCAGGTCCGTCAGCGCCTGGTAGCTGCGCAGTGCCGCGGCGAACGAGCCGGGCGGGTTGGGCTGCGTGTTCGGGGCGGTGTCCTGCTCCCAGATGCCGTGGTAGCGGCCGCGGCCGTTGACCCGCTTGAGGAAGCGGCGGTAGGGCAGGTCGCCCGCGCCGAACTCGACGATGTCGTAGCCGTTGGGGTTGGCGGGGTTCTCGTCGCCGTCCTTGAGGTGCAGCAACGGGTAGCGGTGCGGGGCGCGGGTGATGTAGTCGGCGGGGTCGAAGCCGGGGAATCGGTACTGGCCGACGTAGGCCCAGTACACGTCCATCTCCAGGTAGACCAGGCGCGGGTCGGTGTGCTCGAGGAAGACGTCGTAGAGGCGCACCTTCGGCTGGTCGGTGGCGAAGGCGAACTCGCCGGCGTGGTTGTGCTGGTAGAACTTCAGGCCGCGGTCGCGTGCCGCGGCGCCGAAGGTGTTGAACTCCTCGGCCGCCGCCCGGTAACCGTCCACTGTGTTCACGTTGGTCGGGGCGTTGGCGGTGCCGATGTGCTTGAGCCCGAGGATTTCCGCGTTGTCGAGTTCGCCCTGCAGGTTGGTGCGGAAGTTGTTGAGGCCGACGTGGCTGCCGACCGCCTTGAGCCCGAAGTCCTTCAGCAGCTGGGCGATCTCCGGCACGGTGATCTGCCGTCCGAGGATCGAGGTGCTCTGCGTGTAGCCCGCGAACTCGATCTCGCGGTAGCCGATGCGGGACAGCTCCTCGAACACGGCCCGGAACCCGAGCTGCGAGACCTTGTCGCGGACGCTGTAGAGCTGGACGCCGATCTGGTTCTGCGGGACGAGGCGGCCGCCGCCCTGACTGGCGGCGGCGGGCAGCGATCCGGCGAGCGCCGCGGCGCTGACCGCGACGGTCGCCCCCGCCGCGGAGCGCAGGAAACCGCGGCGGTTGAACGACGAGTGGGACACGGATTTCTCCTTCAGCCGAGTGTGAACCGACCCCCTTGCCACGTGCGCCGGTCAACGTAGGCAACTTCCGCCGGAAGTGTCCAGAGTTTCGGACTTCGCGGAACAAAGTTCGGCCGTGTCTGCTCAAAAGGGGCGGCGGCGGGTCTACAGTCGGTGCACGCGCGAGCAGCGAGGAGGCTGGTGCCCCATGACCACCAGCGGTTTTCCCCCGTCGGCCGAGACCCGTGAGCAGGCCGGGCTGCTCGCCCTGTTGCGGGACGAGGGCCCGATGGCAAGGGTCGAACTGGGTGAACGGCTCGGCGTGCCACGGGCCCGGCTGGCCGCCGAGATCACCCGGCTGGCCGAAGGCGGGCTCGTGGAATCCGGCGGTCCGGCGGCGAGCCGCGGCGGGCGCCGGTCGACGCTCGTGCGCCTGGCCGACGACTTGCGGTTCCTCGGCGTCGACATCGGGGCGACCTCGGTCGGCGTGGCGGTGACCGACGGGCGGTGCGAGGTGCTGGCGCACGCGGTGGAGGACTGCGACGTGCGCCGCGGGCCGGTGCCGGTGCTGGACCGGGTCGAGCAGCTGGCGGCGAAGGTGCTGCAGGACGCCCCAGGGCGGCTCGCGGGCGCCGGGATCGGGCTGCCCGGGCCGGTGAGTTTCCGCGACGGGATGCCGGTGGCGCCGCCGATCATGCCGGGCTGGGACCGCTTCCCGGTGCGCGACCGGCTGGCCGGCCACTGGGGCTGCGCGGTGACGGTGGACAACGACGTGAACGTGATGGCGCTGGGGGAGCGGCACGCGGGGGTGGCGCGGTCGCTGGACGACCTGATCTTCGTGAAGGTGGGGACCGGTATCGGCGGCGGGATCGTCGTCGGCGGGCGCGTGTACCGCGGGGTGGCCGGCACGGCGGGCGACATCGGGCACATCAAGCTCGACGACTACGGCCCGGCGTGCGCCTGCGGGGAGGCCGGGTGCCTGGAGGCGTACTTCGGCGGGGCGGCCCTGGCGCGGGACGCGCTGACGCTGGCGCGCAGCGGCCGGTCGCCGTACCTGGCCGAGCTGCTGGCGGACCGGCCGGCGTTGACCGCGCGGGACGTGGCGGAGGCGGCCCAGGCCGGTGACTTCGCGGCGGTGACGCTGGTCCGCGAGGGCGGGCGGCGGCTGGGGCAGGTGATCGCGTCGCTGGTGAGCTTCCTGAACCCCGGGATGGTCGTGATCGGCGGCGGGGTGTCCCGGCTGGGGCACACGCTGCTGGCCGAGGTGCGGTCGTCGGTCTACCGGCGGTCGCTGCCACTGGCGACCGGGAACCTGCCGATAGTGCTCTCGGAGCTGGGTGATCAGGCCGGCGTGATCGGGGCCGCGTGGCTGGCGTCCGACCACGCGTTCAGCGTGCCTGCGTGACCTTGGCGCGGGCGGTGCGGGTGGCTTGAGACCGCTGCGGGTGGCTCGGCGTCGGCGCAGTGGTGCGGGTGGCGGGGCCGCGGGTGCGCCGGGTGGTGCGATGGCGCGGGTTGATGCGGGGCGAATGCCGGCGCTGGCCGCGCGAGGCTGTGGGTGGCTTCGGGGAGCGCGAAGTGGTGCGGGTGGCGCTCGCGACTTCCACTGAACGGAAGCCTGTCATCAACCGTGCACACTTTCGGCAGTCTGGTTCAAAAGTAACGATCTGACTGTTACTCCTTTTGCCGGATTGTGGCAGAAGTACCCCGCCAGTCAGAGTAGGCGGCGTACGCCAGAGCACTGAGACCGCAGCACTGAGACCGGCCAGTTTCCCAACGAAGTGGAGCGTCCGCGGTGCCCCAACTTTCCGACCGGCCGACGGACCGCGCCGGTGTCCGCAGGGCCAACCTCGCCCTGCTCGTCCGGCTCCTGCGCCGCCACGGGGGGCTCTCCCGCGCGCAACTGGCGACCCTCAGCGGCCTCAGCAAGGCCACCGTCTCCGGCCTCGTCGCCGAGCTGGAGATCCGCGAGCTCGTCCAGGCGGGCGGCCGTCACGAGGGCGGCCAGGGCAGGCCCGGCCAGCTCGTCGAACTCCGGCCGCGCGGCCACTGGGGCATCGGGCTCGAGGTGGACGAGAACCACGTCGGCGCGACGGTCCTCGACCTCGCCGGCACCGCCACCACCCGCCGCCGCGCCGCCTGTGACGTGCGGGCCCTCGGGGCGGAACGCACCCTCGACGAACTGGCCGCGCTCGTGCTCGCCGCGCGGTCCGAAGTGGACGACGTCGCCGGCATCGCGGTGGCGGTGCCCGGTCTGGTCGACACCGCGACCGGCGTCGTCCGCGTCGCGCCCGGCCTCCGATGGCGCGGCCTCGCCCTCGCCGACGGGCTCGCCGCCCGCACCGGGTTCCCCCTCGACCGCATCGTCGTCGGCAACGACGCCAACCTCGCGGCCCTCGCCGAAGCCGACGACGGCGCCGCCCGCGGCTGCTCCGACGTCGTGTTCCTGCTCGGCGGCATGGGCGTCGGCGCCGGGCTGATCACCGGCGGCGGCCTGATCGGCGGCGCCGCGGGCGAGGTCGGGCACCTGTCGCTGGAACCCACCGGACGGCCCTGCGTCTGCGGCCGCCGCGGCTGCTGGCAGACCGCCGTCGGCATCGACCCGTTCCTGCACTCGCTGGCCGGCCCCGGCGACCTGGTCCACGACCCGTCGCTCGACCTGGCCCAGCGCACCGCGATCGTGCGGCGGCGCGCCCAGGACGGCGACCGCCGCGTCCTCGACGCGCTCGTGCAGCTGGGCGCCGCCCTCGGCCACGGCATCGCGGTCCTGGCCGACCTGCTCGACCCGCGGATCGTCGTGCTCGGCGGCTACTTCGCGCCGCTGCGCGGGTGGCTCGCCGAGCCGGTCCGCGCCGAACTCGCCGCCCGCTCGGTCACCGCCGAGACCGGCGGCCCCCGCATCGTGGCGTCCCGGCTCGGGTTCACCGCGGTCGGCACCGGCGCGGCGCAGGCCGCGATCCGGCCCCTGCTGGACGATCCGACGCTGGCCCCGGCCGGCGCCCCGGTGAGCGTGGAGGCGTGATGACCGAAGACCTGCTGTCCATGCGCGGCATCGTCAAGACGTTCCCGGGTGTCCGGGCGCTGGACGGTGTCGAGCTGTCGGTGCGGGCGGGGGAGGTGCACTGCCTGCTCGGCCAGAACGGCGCCGGCAAATCGACCCTGATCAAGGTCCTCGCCGGTGCCCACCAGCCGGACGCGGGCGAGATCCGCTGGCAGGGCGAGCCGGTCACGCTGTCCTCGCCGGTCGCCGCGCTGCGCCGCGGCATCGCGACCATGTACCAGGAGCTCGACCTCATCCCCGCGCTGTCGGTGTCGGACAACATCTTCCTCGGCCACGAGCCGGCGCAGGCCGGCTTCACCCGCGACCGGCAGGCCCGCGTGCGGGCCGCCGAGCTGCTCGCGCGGCTCGGCCACCCGGAGATCCACCCCGACCGCGAGGTCGGCGACCTGTCCGCGGCAGGCCAGCAGCTGGTGTCGATGGCCCGCGCGCTGGCCCACGACGCCCGCCTGATCGTGATGGACGAGCCGACCGCCGCGCTCGCCTCCGACGAGGTGGACAACCTGTTCCGGATCGTCGCCGAGCTGACCGCCGACGGGGTCGCCGTCGTCTACATCTCGCACCGGCTGGAGGAGATCCGCCGCATCGGCAACCGCGTCACCGTCCTCAAGGACGGCGCCACCGTCGCCGCCGGGCTGGAGGTCGCCGACGTCACCACCGACCACCTGGTGTCGCTGATGTCCGGCCGCCGCGTCGAAACCGTCTACCCGGAACGCCTGGAATCCACAGTGGACACCTCGACCGAGTTGCTGCGCGTGGAGAACCTGACCCGCCGCGGCGAATTCGAGAACGTCAGCTTCACGTTGCGGCGCGGGGAGATCCTCGGTGTGGCCGGCCTCGTCGGCGCCGGCCGCAGCGAACTGCTGGAGACCATCTTCGGCGGCCGCAAACCGGACGCGGGCAAGGTGTTCGTCGAGGGCAAGCGCCTCAAGCCCGGCGACGTGCCCAGCGCGGTCAAGGCCGGGATCGGCCTCGCGCCGGAGGAACGCAAGAGCCAGGCGCTGCTGCTGGAGATGTCGGTCGCGCACAACGTGACCCTGGCCAGCCTGCCCGCCTACAGCCGCTTCGGCTTCACCGACCGCGCCCGCGAGATCGGCGACTCGGCCGAGCGCCTGCGGCAGCTGGACCTGCGCCCGGCCGACCCGCGCCGCCCGGTGGGCACGCTCTCCGGCGGCAACCAGCAGAAGGCGGTCGTGGCGCGCTGGCTCGTGCGCGGCTGCTCGATCCTGCTGCTCGACGAGCCCACCCGCGGCGTCGACGTGGGCGCGCGGGCCGAGCTCTACCGGCTGATCCGCGAGCTGGCCGCGGCCGGGGTCGGGCTCGTGCTGGTCTCCAGCGAGATGCCCGAGGTGCTCGGGCTCGCCGACCGCGTGCTCGTGATGCGGGAGGGCCACGTGGTCCGCGAGGCGCCCGCGAGCGAGCTGACCGAAGCAGACGTGCTGAATCTGGTGATGGAGGGAAGTGCGGCATGACGAAGGACTCCTCGTCGGTGTTGCCCGAGGCCACGCAGGCCCCGCCACCCCGGGCCGCGCCGCCGGCCCCGAAGGCCGCGCGCGGCCGGTTCCCGGTGGACGTCCGGCTGGCCGGGCTGTTCGGGGTGTTCGTCCTGCTGTGCCTGGTGGGCTGGCTGACCAGGCCGGACGCGTTCTTCACCGAGGGCAACCTGTCCACCATCCTGCGGCTCGCGGCCGCGATCGGCGTGGTCAGCGTCGGCATGACGTTCGTGATCATCAGCGGCGGCATCGACCTGTCCGTCGGCTCGATCGTGGCGCTGTCCAGCGTGTGGGCGACGACGCTGGCGACGCAGGCCTACGGCCCGGTGGTGATGGTGATCTGCGCGCTCGCGGTCGGGCTCGGCTGCGGGCTGATCAACGGTGTGCTGGTGTCCTACGGCAGAGTGGTGCCGTTCATCGCGACGCTGGCGATGTACGCCTCGGCGCGCGGGCTCGCCGAGCGGATCAGCGGCCGCCAGACCCAGGTCGTGCGGGAGACCGGTTTCCTGAGCTTCTTCCGCGGCGACTTCCTCGGCATCCCGGTGCTGATCTGGATGTTCGCCCTGGTGTTCGTGGTCGGGTGGGTCCTGCTCAACCGCACCACGTTCGGCCGCCGCACGTTCGCCGTCGGCGGCAACACCGAGGCCGCGCGCCTGGCAGGCATCAACGTCAAGCGGCACACCGCGCTCGTCTACGGCGTGGCCGGGCTGTGCTGCGGCATCGCGGCGCTCATGGTGGTGGCGCGCACCACCTCGGGCGCCTCCACCAACGGCCTCTACTACGAGCTGGACGCGATCGCCGCGGTCGTCATCGGCGGCACCCTGCTCACCGGCGGCCGCGGCACCCTCATCGGCACGCTCATCGGCGTCCTGATCTTCACGGTGCTGGGCAACATCTTCACGCTCAACAACCTCGACACCGACATCCAGAACATCGCCAAGGGCGCGATCATCGTCCTGGCCGTCCTGCTGCAGTTCCGCACCAACCGCGCCCGCAAGTCCACTTAGGAAAGACGAACCCCGAACACCCCGACGACGATCACTGGAGCTCGCCATGTCCGGACCATCCTCCCTCGCCCGCCGCCGCTTCCTCACCGGTGGCGCGGCCGTCGGCGCCGGCGCCCTGCTGGCCGCCTGCACCTCCAACGAGTCGCCGCAGTCGGCCCCGCAGGCCGTCGCGGGCAACGCGGGCCAGAACTCCCAGCCCGGCAAGCAGGTCACCATCGGCTTCTCCGCGCCCGCCGCCGACCACGGCTGGATGGCGGCGATGACCAAGAACGCCCGCGCGCAGGCCGGCCAGTTCTCCGACGTCACCTTCACCGCCACCGAGGGCACCAACGACGTCAACCAGCAGATCGCCCAGGTCGAGACGCTGATCAACCAGAAGGTCGGCGTCCTGGTGATCCTGCCCTTCGACGGCAAGGCGCTGACCCAGGTCGGTCAGCAGGCCATGGACGCCGGCATCCCGGTGGTCAACGTGGACCGCGTGTTCGACACGCCGCTGGCCTACCGCACCTGGATCGGCGGCGACAACTACCGGATGGGTGTCAACGCGGGCAACTACATCGCGGGCGAGCTGAAGAAGAAGGGCGTGGCCAGCCCGGTGATCGGCGAGGTCGCCGGCATCGACTCGCTGCCCCTGACCCAGGAGCGCAGCCAGGGCTTCCGGGACGCGCTGGCCAAGCACGGCTTCGCCGTCGGCCCCCGGGTGTCCGCGCAGTTCACGCCGGAGAGCGGTGAGCAGATGACGTCGAACCTGCTGCAGTCGGCGAGCAAGCTCGACGCGCTGTGGAACCACGACGACGACCAGGGCATCGGCGTGCTGGCGGCGATCGACAACGCGCGCCGCAACGAGTTCTTCATGGTCGGCGGCGCGGGCTCGCGCAACATGATGGACCTGATCAAGGCCGACAGCAGCGTCATCAAGGCGACCGTGCTCTACAGCCCGTCGATGGCGTCGTCGGCGATCGCCCTGGCCCGGCTGCTCGGCCAGGCCAAGGGCATCGGCGATCTCGCCGAGCACGAGATCCCCGCGAACGTCACGACCTACTCGGCCGTGGTGACCAAGGAGAACGTCGATTCCTATGCCGATGTCGCCTTCGACTCCTGATCCCGTGGGCGCCTCCATCGGGGTGGGCATGGTCGGGCACGCCTTCATGGGCGCCGTCCACGCCCACGCCTGGCGCTCGGTCCACCGGTTCTTCGACGTGCCACTGGTGCCGCGGCTGGCCGTCCTCGGCGGCCGCGACCCGGAGCGCACGAAGGCCGCCGCCGCCAAGCAGGGCTGGCCGGACGTCGAGACCGACTGGGCCACCCTGGTCGCGCGTGACGACGTCGGCATCGTCGACATCTGCACGCCGGGCGACTCGCACGCCGAGATCGCGCTGGCCGCCCTCGCCGCGGGCAAGCACGTGCTGTGCGAGAAACCGCTGGCCAACTCGGTCGCCGAGGCCGAGGAGATGGCGGCGGCCGCCGAGCGCGCGGCGGCCAACGGGCAGCGGGCCATGGTCGGGTTCAACTACCGGCGGGTGCCCGCGATCGCGCTGGCCCGCAAGATGGTCGCCGAGGGCAGGCTGGGCACGATCCGCCAGGTGCGGGCCGCCTACCTGCAGGACTGGCTGGCCGACCCGGCCACGCCGATGACCTGGCGGCTGCGGCGGGACAAGGCCGGGTCCGGCGCGCTGGGCGACATCGCCGCGCACGCGGTGGACACCGCCCAGTTCGTCCTCGGCGACCGGATCAGCGGCGTCTCGGCGATGACCGAGACGTTCGTGCGGGAGCGGCCGCTGTCCGGGGAGCCGGGCAGCGCGCTGGGCGAGGTCGACGTGGACGACTGCGCGGTATTCCTGGCGCGGTTCACCGGCGGCGCGGTCGCCACCTTCGAGGCCACCCGGTTCGCGCTCGGCCGCAAGAACGCGCTGCGGCTGGAGATCAACGGGTCGCGGGGCAGCCTGGCCTTCGACTTCGAGTCGATGAACGAGCTGTCCTTCTACGACGGCGACGACGACCCGGCCGAGGCGGGCTTCCGGCGGATCCTGGTGACCGAGCCGGACCACCCCTACGTCGGGGCGTGGTGGCCGCCGGGGCACCTGCTGGGGTACGAGCACACCTTCACCCACGAGATCGCCGACTTCCTCACCGCCATCGGCGAGCAGCGCGACCCCGAACCGGGGTTCGCCGACGGCCTGCAGGTCCAGCGGGTGCTGCACGCGGTGGAGGAGAGCGCGGGCAACGGAACGTCCTGGGTCGGCGTATCAATGTCGACCGAAAGGGTGATCGATGCCTGAGAGAACTGGATTGTGGCTGGTCGGCGCGCGTGGCTCGGTGGCCACGACGGCGATCAGCGGGCTGCTCGCGATGCGGTCCGGCCTGACCGGGCCGGACGGCTGTGTGACCGAGCGGCTCGACGTGGCGCCCGGCGTGCTGCCGGGCTGGGACGAGCTCGTCGTCGGCGGGCACGACCTGGTGGACACGCCATTGGAGAAGAAGGCGGAGCAGCTCACCGCGGGCGGGCTGCTCCCCGCCGGCCTGCTGCCGGCGATCCGCGACGGCCTGCGTGCCGTCGAGGCCGACCTGCGCCCGGTGCCCGCCGGGCGCACGCAGGCCGAGACCGCCGCGCGGATGGCCGACGACCTGCGCGAGTTCCGCACCCGGCACGGCCTGTCGGCCGTCGTGGTGATCAACGTCTCGTCCACGGAACCCCCAACCGCGGACGCGCCGGAGCACCACGACCTCGACGCGCTCGTGGCGGCGATGGACGAGCCCGGCCGGGAGGTGCTGCCCGGCAGCTCGCTGGCGGCGTTCGCGGCGGTGTCGGCGGGGTGCCCCTTCGTGGACTTCACGCCGTCGACGGGCATCCGGTTGCCCGCGCTCACCGAATTCGCCCGGCGGCAGGGGCTGCCCTACGCCGGATCGGACGGCAAGACCGGTGAGACGCTGCTCCGGTCGGTGCTGGCGCCGATGTTCGCGGCGCGGGCGCTGAAGGTGCGGTCGTGGTCGGGCACCAACCTGCTCGGCGGCGGCGACGGCGCCACCCTGGCCGACCCGGTGAAGGCGGCGGGCAAGCTGGAGTCCAAGGCCCGCGGGCTGGCGGCCCTGCTCGGCGACGACGTGGTGGCGCCGCTGCACATCGACCACGTGCCGGACCTGGGCGAGCAGAAGACGGCGTGGGACCACGTGTCCTTCGAGGGCTTCCTGGGCGCGCGGATGACCCTGCAGTTCACCTGGACCGGCTACGACTCGGCACTGGCCGCGCCGCTGGTGCTGGACCTGGCGCGGCTGACCGCGGCCGCGTACCGGGCGGGCGAGACCGGGCCGCTGGGGCAGCTGGCGTTCTTCTTCAAGGACCCGGTCGGCACCGGCGAGCACCGCTTCGCCGAGCAGGCGCGGGTCCTGGCCGAGTGGGCGGCGTCGCTGGGACGGCAGAAGTGAACCCGTACGTGCAGCTCGTGCGGGCACCGGCCGCGCTGAGCGTCCTCGGCGACACCGTCGCGGGCGCCGCCGCGGCCGGTCGTCCGTTGCGGGGTCGGCGGCTCGCGCTGCCGCTGGCCTCGGTGGCGATCTACTGGTCCGGCATGGCGCTCAACGACTGGGCCGACCGCGAACTGGACGCGGCCGAGCGCCCGGAGCGGCCGATCCCGTCCGGCCGGATCAGCCCGAACCGGGCGCTCGGAGTCGCGGCCGGGCTGACCGGCGCGGGCCTCGGGCTGGCCGCGGTCGCCGGTGGCCGCGACGCGCTCAAGGTCGCCGCGCCGCTGGCGGCGGCGGTGTGGGCCTACGACACCGTGCTCAAGAAGACCCCGCTCGCGCCGGCCGCGATGGCGCTGTGCCGCTCGCTGGACGTGCTGCTCGGCGCGGGCCGCTCCGGCGCGGCGAAGGCGCTGGTTCCGGCCGCGGTGCTCGGCGGGCACACGCTCGGGGTCACCGCGTTGTCGGCAGGCGAGGTGCACGGCGCGTCGCCCGCACGGGCGGCGAGTGCGCTCGCGCTGACCTCGGCGTCGGCCGCCGCGGCGGTCTCCGGGCGCGGTGGCGCGGCCGGGCACCGGGTGGCGGCGCTGGCCGCGGCCGCCGGGTACGGCGTGAGCGTCGGGTCGAAGCAGTACGCGGCGGTGCGCAAGCCGACCGCGGCCGTGGTCCGCACGGCGACGGCCGCGGGCATCCACGGCATGGTCCCGTTGCAGGCCGCGCTCGCGGCCCGGCGCGGCGGGGTGCTCGGCGCGGGCCTGGTCGCGCTGGCGCTGCCGCTGGCCAAGCGGCTCGGCCGGAAGGTGAGCCCGACATGAGCGGTTACCACCTCGGCTACGGCACCAACGGATTCGCCAACCACCGGCTCGGCGACGCGCTGGCGATCATCGCCGACCTGGGCTACACCTCGGTCGCGCTGACGCTGGACCACCAGCACCTCGACCCGTACGCCGACGACCTGGCCGCGCGCGTGGACCGGGTCGCGACCCGGCTGGGCGAGCTGGGCCTGCGCTGCGTCGTGGAGACCGGCGCGCGGTTCCTGCTCGACCCGTGGCACAAGCACGAACCGACCCTGGTCAGCGAGAACGCGGACAAGCGGCTGGACTTCCTGGCGCGGGCGATCCGGGTCGCGGAGGGACTGGGCGCCGACTGCGTGTCGTTCTGGTCCGGGGTGTCCACTGTGGACGACGAGATCGCGTGGGAGCGGCTGCGGTCGCGGATGCCCGCGGTGCTGGCCGAGGCGGACCGGCGCGGTGTCCGCCTCGGCCTCGAACCGGAACCCGGGATGCTCGTGGAAACGCTGTCCGACGCGCTGCGGCTGCGCGCCGAACTGGGTGATCCGGATGGGCTCGGGATCACCCTCGACGTCGGGCACTGCGTCGCCGTGGAGCCGCAGGACGCGGCCGCCTGCATCCGGCAGGCCAAGGGGCTGCTGGTCAACGTGCAGCTGGACGACATGCGGCCGGGGGTGCACGAGCACCTCGAGTTCGGCGACGGGCAGCTGGACCTGCCCGCCACGCTCGCCGCGCTGGACGAGATCGGCTACACCGGGGTGGCCGCGGTCGAGCTGCCCCGGCACAGCCACGCCGCGCCGCAGGTCGCCCGCGCCGCGCTGACCGCGTTGCGGGCCGCGCGGCTCGACCAGTCCTGGCTGGGCGAGGCGCAACGGCGCATCACCGGCGAACCGACGGCAGTGCGGACCCTGTTCCCGGCGGCCGGACGGCACGTCGGGCGGGGGCCGCTGCACCCGGGCTCCGATCCGGACGGCCTGGTCCACGGCACCGCCGACGACCTGGCCCGGACCCGGCTGCTGACCACGCTCGCCGCAGCGCTGCCCGCCGGGGAGTTCGCGACCGAGCTGGCCGACCTCTACCGCTACGGCGACGGCGCCGAGCGGCGGGGCGTGCTGCGGGCGCTGTCCGCGGTCGGCGATAAGGCCGTCGCCACCGGTCTCGAACTGGTCCGCGACGCCCTGCGCAGCAACGACACCGGCCTGATCGCCGCCGCGCTCGGCCCGTTCGCCGCCCGCCACCTCGACCAGCACGGCTGGCGCCACGGCGTGCTGAAGTGCCTGTTCACCGGCATCCCGCTCGCCGCGGTCGCCGAGCTGGACCGGCGGGCCGACGACGAGCTGCGCCGCATGATCACCGACTACGCGGGGGAGCGCAGGGCCGCCGGCCGCGCCGTCCCCGCCGACGCCCTCCGCTTCCTGGAAGAGACACCCTGATGCGCCTGTTCGATCCGCACATCCACATGACCTCCCGCACCACCGACGACTACGAGGCCATGTACGCCGCCGGCGTGCGGGCACTGGTCGAGCCCGCGTTCTGGCTGGGCCAGCCGCGCACCGGCGTGTCGTCGTTCACCGACTACTTCGACGGGCTGATCGGCTGGGAACGCTTCCGCGCCGCGCAGTTCGGCATCCGCCACCACTGCACCATCGCGCTGAACCCCAAGGAGGCCAACGACCCGCGCTGCACGCCGGTGCTCGACGTGCTGCCCCGCTACCTCGCCAAGGACGGGGTGGTCGCGGTCGGCGAGGTCGGCTACGACTCGATGACCCCGGCCGAGGACGACGCCTTCGCCCGCCAGCTGGAGATGGCGAAGGAGCACGACCTGCCGGTGCTCGTGCACACCCCGCACCGGGACAAGCTGGAAGGCACCAAGCGCACCCTCGCCGTGGTGGCCGAGTCCGGCATCGCGCCGGAGCGGGTCGTCGTCGACCACCTCAACGAGGTCACCGTCGGCCTGGTCAAGGAGTCCGGCGCCTGGATGGGCTTTTCCATCTACCCGGACACCAAGATGGACGAGCAGCGCATGGTCGCGATCCTGCGCGAGCACGGCACGGAGAAGATGCTGGTCAACTCCGCCGCCGACTGGGGCCGGTCGGACCCGCTGAAGGTCCACAAGACCGGCCTGGCGATGCTCGGCGGCGGGTTCACCGAGTCCGATGTGGACACCGTGCTGTGGGACAACCCGGTCGCCTTCTACGGCCAGAGCGGGCGGCTGGTCCTCGACGAGCTGCCCGGTTTCAGCGCGGCCAAGGAGACCTTCGAGGGCAACTCCGTGCTGCGCGGCGGGCGGGACGAGGCGGTCGCGTGACGCCCCTGTCCTACTGCACCAACGTCCATCCGGCCGAGGACCTCGCGGGGGTCCTCGGCCAGCTCGACTCCTACGCCCTGCCGGTGCGGGAGCGGCTCGGCGCCGACCGGCTCGGGCTCGGGCTGTGGCTGGCCGCCGACGTGGCGTCGGCGCTGGCCGCCGATCCGGGCGAGCGCAAGCGGTTGCGTGCCGAACTGGACGCCCGCGGGCTGGAAGTGGTGACGTTCAACGCGTTCCCGTACGGCGGGTTCCACGATCCGGTGGTCAAGCAGAAGGTCTACCGTCCACGGTGGACCGACCGGGCACGCGCGGAGTACACGCTGAACTGCGCGACCGTGCTGTCCGGGCTGCTGCCCGACGACGCCGCGTTCGGCAGCATCTCCACGCTGCCGCTGGGCTGGCGCGAGCCGTGGACGCCGGAGGACGACGCGGCGGCCCAGCGGTTGCTCGACGAGGTGACCGCCGGGCTGCGCGCCCAGGACCGCACGATCCGGCTCGCCGTCGAGCCGGAACCCGGCTGCATCCTGGACACCGTGCACGACGCCGTGTCCTGGCTCGCCGGGCGCGTCGACCCCGCGCACGTCGGGCTGTGCCTGGACACCTGCCACCTGGCGGTGTCCTTCGCCGATCCGGCCGGCGCGGTCGCCGAGATCACCGCGGCCGGGCTCGACGTTGTCAAGGTCCAGATGTCGGCGGCCCTGCACGTGCCGGACCCGCGCGACCCGGCGGCCCGGGAGGCGCTGGCCGCGTTCGACGAGCCGCGGTACCTGCACCAGACCCGGGAATCGTCCGGCGGCGACGTCCGCAAGGCCGACGACCTGGGCGAGGCGTTCGCGGACCTGCCGGGGGAGGGGCCGTGGCGCGTCCACTTCCACGTGCCGCTGCACGCGACCCCGGCGGCGCCGCTGTCCTCGACCACCGAGGTGCTGTCGCAGGCCCTCGCCGCGCTGCCGCCGAAGCCGGCGCACCTGGAAGTGGAAACCTACACCTGGACGGTGCTGCCCGAGGCGCACCGCCAGGACCTCATCGGCGGGATCGCGGCGGAACTGTCCTTCGCCGCGGGATTGGTGGCATCGAAGTGAAACCGCTCCTGGTGCTCGACGTCGTGGGGATGACCCCGCGGCTGCTCAAGCACATGCCGAACGTGACGAAGCTGGGGCAGCAGGGCTGGCAGGCGCAGCTGGACACCGTGCTGCCCGCGGTGACCTGCAGCGTCCAGTCCACGTTCCTGACCGGGCGGATGCCCAGCGAACACGGCATCGTCGGCAACGGCTGGTACTTCCGCGAGCTCGGCGAGGTCTTCCTGTGGCGCCAGCACAACAAGCTGGTCGAGGGTGAGAAGCTGTGGGAGACCGCGCGGGCCGAGCACCCCGGGTACCGCGCGGCCAACGTGTGCTGGTGGTACGCGATGGGCGCGACCACCGACTTCACCGTCACGCCCCGGCCGATCTACTACGCCGACGGCAAGAAGGCCCCGGACTGCTACACCCGCCCGCCGCAGCTGCACGACCGGCTCACCTCGCGGCTGGGCGAGTTCCCGCTGTTCCAGTACTGGGGCCCGACCGCGTCGATCGCGTCCACCGACTGGATCGTCGGCGCCACCTCGGCGATCCTGCGCGAGGACCGGCCCGACCTGACGCTGGCGTACCTGCCGCACCTGGACTACGACCTGCAGCGGTTCGGCCCCGACTCGCCGCAGGCCATCGCGGCCGCCCGCGCGGTGGACGCGTCCGTCGCGCCGCTGCTCGACCAGGCCAGGGCGGACGGCGTCGGGGTCGTGGCGCTGAGCGAGTACGGCATCACCAACGCGCACCGGCCGGTCGACGTCAACCGGCTGCTGCGCCGCGAGGGCCTGCTGGAGGTCTACACGCAGGACGGCATGGAGTACCTCGACCCGTGGACCTCGCGGGCCTTCGCCGTCGCCGACCACCAGGTCGCGCACGTCTACGTGGCCGACGAGGCGGACCTGCCGCGGGTGCGGGACCTGCTCACGCGACTGTCCGGTGTGGACGAAGTGCTGGACCGGCAGGCCCAGGCGCGCTACGGCATCGACCACCCGCGGGCGGGCGAGTTCGTGGTGACCGCGGAGCCGGACGCGTGGTTCACCTACTACTACTGGCTCGACGACGACCGCGCGCCGGACTTCGCACGCGGCGTGGAGATCCACCGCAAGCCCGGGTACGACCCGGCCGAGCTGTTCTTCGACCCGGCCGACCCGCTGGCCAAGGCCAAGGCCGGGCTGAACCTGGTGCGCAAGAAGGCCGGCCTGCGGTACGCGATGAAGACCACGCCGCTGGACCCGGCGCCGGTGCGCGGCTCGCACGGGCGGCTGCCGGACTCGCCGGACGACGGGCCGGTGCTGCTGTGCGGGGACGCGGGTGTGCCGGAGCGGGAGCGGCTGGCCGCCACCGACGTCCGGGACCTGCTGCTGAGTGTGCAAGGACTGAAGGCGAGCGAAGGGAGCCGGCGATGAGCCGTCCGGTCACGTTGTTCACCGGCCAGTGGGCCGATCTGCCGTTCGAGGAGGTGTGCCGGCTCGCGTCGCAGTGGGGCTACGACGGGCTGGAGATCGCGTGCAGCGGCGACCACTTCGAGGTCGACCGCGCGCTCGCGGAGGACGACTACGTGGCGGGTCGGCACAAGATCCTGGAGTCCTACGGCCTCAAGGTGTGGGCGATCTCGAACCACCTGGTCGGGCAGGCGGTGTGCGACGACCCGATCGACGAGCGGCACCGCAACATCCTGCCCGCCCGCGTCTGGGGCGACGGCGAGCCCGAAGGCGTGCGGCAGCGCGCCGCCGCGGAGATGGCCGACACCGCCCGCGCGGCGGCGAAGCTCGGCGTGGACACCGTCATCGGCTTCACCGGGTCGAAGATCTGGAAGTACGTGGCGATGTTCCCGCCGGTGTCGCAGGAGGTCATCGACGACGGGTACGCCGACTTCGCCGCGCGCTGGAACCCGATCCTCGACGTGTTCGACGAGGTCGGGGTGCGGTTCGCGCACGAGGTGCACCCGTCGGAGATCGCCTACGACTACTGGACCACTCGCCGCGCCCTGGAGGCCGTGGGCAACCGGGCGGCGTTCGGGCTGAACTGGGACCCGTCGCACTTCGTGTGGCAGGACCTGGACCCGGTCGGGTTCATCCTGGACTTCGCCGACCGGATCTACCACGTCGACTGCAAGGACACGAAGAAGCGGTTCGACGGCCGCAACGGGCGGCTCGGTTCGCACCTGGCGTGGGCGGACGCGCGCCGCGGCTGGGACTTCGTGTCCACCGGCCACGGCGACGTGCCGTGGGAGGAGTGCTTCCGCGCGCTCAACGCGATCGGCTACCGCGGGCCGATCTCGGTGGAGTGGGAGGACGCCGGCATGGACCGCCTGCGCGGGGCGGAGGAAGCGGTCGGCTTCATCCGCAACCTGCTGTGGGACAAGCCGTCGGCGGCCTTCGACGCCGCCTTCAGCAGCGAGAAGTGAGGGGAGGGCGCCCGGCCGCGTGGCCGGGCGCCCTCGCCGTCAGCTGAACAGCGCGCTGTAGCCGTTGAGCGCGGGCTGGCCGCCGAGGTGCGCGTACAGCACGGTCGAGCCGGCTGGGATCTCCTTGCGCGACACCAGGTCGATCAGCCCGGCCATCGACTTGCCCTCGTACACCGGGTCGGTGACCATGCCCTCGGTGCGGGCGGCGACCTTCATCGCGTCCAGGGTCCGCTCGTCGGGGATGCCGTAGATGCCGGCGTGGTAGCGCTCGTCCAGCTCGACGTCCAGCTCCCGCTCGACGCCGAGCAGCGACGCGGTGTTCCGGGCGATGCGCGCGATCTGGTCGCGGGTCTCCTTCGGCTTGGCGGAGCCGTCGATGCCGAGGACGCGGCGCGGCCGGTCCTCGTCCAGCGCGGCGAACCCGGCGATCATCCCGGCCTGTGTGGAGCCGGTGACCGAGCACACGATGATCGTGTCGAAGTGCACGCCCAGCTCGCGCTCCTGCTCGGCGACCTCGGCGGCCCACCGGGCGAAGCCGAGCCCGCCCAGGCGGTGGTCGGACGCGCCGGCCGGGATCGCGTACGGCTTGCCGCCGCGCTCGCGGATCTCGTCGAGGGCCTGCTCCCAGCTCTCCTTGAACCCGATGCCGAAGCCCGCCTTGACCAGCCGCACCTCGGCGCCGGCCAGTCGGCTGATCAGGATGTTGCCGACCTTGTCGTAGACGGCGTCCGGCCAGTCGACCCAGCTCTCCTGCACCAGCACGCACTTGAGCCCGGCCCGCGCCGCGACGGCCGCGACCTGGCGGGTGTGGTTGGACTGGACGCCGCCGATGGACACCAGGGTGTCGCACCCCTGGGCGATCGCGTCCGCGACGAGGTACTCCAGCTTGCGGGTCTTGTTCCCGCCGAACGCGATGCCGGAGTTGCAGTCCTCGCGCTTCGCCCACACCTCGGCCCCGCCGAGGTGGGCGGTCAGCCGGTCCAGCCGGTGCACCGGCGAGGGGCCGAAGAGCAGCGGATAGCGCTCGAAGTCGTCCAGGGACATGGGGGCTCCAATCAGGGTTGGCGTCGGCGGTGCCGAGCGGGCTCGCGGATGGCTCCGGGCGGCGGGGGAGTGCGGTTCGTGCCGGGTTCGGGGATGCTCGGCGCTCGCGCCGTCGGCCGGGTGGTCAGTCGGCGAGGTCCTCCAGTTCCCGCCAGATCTCGGTGGTCACCGCGGTGACCGTGGCGGCGTCGCGGGCCCGGCAGGCCTCGATGAGCCGCTCGTGCAGCTCCGCGGACTGGTGCCCGGCGCCCTCGCCGAACCGGATTCGCTCCAGGCGGCGGATCAGCGGCGTGTAGCGGTCGATCGTCGCGGCGACGGCCCGGTTGCCGCAGGCGCGCACCAGCACGTCGTGCAGTTCGTCGTCCGCGCGCAGGGCCCCGTCGACGTCCCCGGCGCGGGCCGCGGCGGCGAAGCGGTCGTTGGCCGCCGCCATCGCGTCGCAGTCCGCGTCGCTCAGCCGCGGGACCGCCGTGCGCGCGGCCAGCTCGTGCATCGCCCGCACCACCGCCGCCGCGTCGCGGACGTCCCGCGACAGCAGGGGCGTGACCCGCGTGTGGCTCTGCGGCTTGGTCTCGATCAGGCCCTCGTCGGCCAGCCGGGCCAGCGCGTCACGCACCGGCGCCCGGGACAGGCCCAGCTCCTCGGCCAGGTCGGCGTCGCGCACCACGCTGCCCGGCGCGAGATCGCCACGCACGATCGCGTTCCGGATGACCTGGTGCGCGGTTTCCCGCAGCAACGTCCGCCGCACTCGTTCCACAACTGACATGTTAGATGTCAATGCCCGTCGAAGCCAGCCCTGTTTCACCACCCCCGTCCCGGGTTACTCGCCCAGCGTGGCGGCGTCACCTGCGGATGCGGAGGGGCCAGACGAACTGGTCGGCCAGCCTCGTGACGCCATCACCGGCCCGGTCGCCGACGCCGAAGCCGTGGCCGAGCGCATCAGCAGCGAGGACCGCCCGCTGGGCCCGCCCGGCAAACCGATGAACAAGCGCTCGCCGTTCTTCATGGGCATGGCCGCGGCCGCCGGAGCGGCCGTCACGGCGGGCGCCGTCTGGTTCCTGTTCATCGCCAGCGGCACGCTCGTGCTCATCGGCGTGGCCCTGTTCGCCGCGATCGGCCTGGAACCGCTCGCGTCCTGGCTCGTCCGGCGCGGCCTGCCACGGGCGCTCGCGGTCACGGTGATCGTGGTCGGCGGGCTGGGCCTGGCCGCCGGGTTCTTCGCCGCGCTCATCCCGCCGCTGGTCGACCAGGCCGTCCGGTTCATCGACCAGGCGCCGGAGTACCTGGCGCGGCTCGGCGACCGCAGCTCGTGGCTCGGCCAGGTCAGCGCGCGGTTCGACCTGCAACAACGACTGCAGAGCACGTTCAGCGACCCGAACCCGGCCCTGGTCAACGGGCTGCTCGGCAGCGGCCGCGCGGTGCTGGGCACGCTCACCGACACGCTGATCGTGCTGGTCCTGACGATCTACTTCCTCGCCGACTTCCCGCGGCTGCGCGCCACGATCTACCGCTTCGTCCCGCACACCCGGCGTCCGCGCGCGATCCTCATCGGCGACGAGATCTTCGCCAAGGTCGGCTCCTACGTGCTGGGCAACGTGGTCATCTCGATCATCGCCGGCGTGCTGGGGTTCATCTGGTTCACGATCTTCGGCATCCCGTACCCGGTGCTGCTGGCGCTGCTGCTCGCGGTGCTCGACCTGATCCCGGTGATCGGCGCGATCATCGCCGGGGTCGTGGTGAGCCTGGCCGCGCTGACCGTGTCCTGGCCGGTGTGCCTGGCCACGGTCGGGTTCTTCATCGTCTACCGGTTCGTCGAGGACTACCTGCTGACCCCGAAGATCATCGGCCGGTTCGTCGACGTGCCCGCGCTGGTCACGGTCGTCGCGGTGGTGCTGGGCGGGGTGCTGCTCGGCATCGTCGGCGCGCTGGTCGCCATCCCGGTGGCCGCCGCGGTGCTGTTGTTCGTGCGGGAGATCGTGTTCCACCGCATGGATCACAGCTGAATGTGACCTGCGTCTTTCCCGCCGCGGCGGGGCACGGGTTACCGTTCCCGCGTGTCCCGCCCCGCCCTTCCCGCAGGTGACCTCGCCCGCACCGTCGTCTTCGCCGCGTTCATCGCCGTGCTCGGGCTCTTCCCCGGCCTCTACGTCGGCGGCTCCGGCGTGCCGATCGTGCTCCAGAACGCCGGCCCGCTGCTGGCCGGCTGCGTGCTGGGGGCGCGCCGCGGCACCGCGTCGGTCGTGTTGTTCCTGGCGCTCACCGCGATCGGCCTGCCGCTGCTGTCCGGCGGCCGCGGCGGGATCGCGCCGTTCATCGGGCCCAGCGGCGGGTTCCTGATCGGCTGGATCTTCTCGGCGCTGGTGGTGGGCCTGATCGTGGCGCGGCTGAAGCGCCCCAACGTGCCGGTGCTGCTGCTCGCCGCCGCGGCCGGTGTGGTCATCGACTACGTCTTCGGCATCACCTACCTCGGCATCTACACCGGCGACCTGGGCGCCGCCGCCGTGCAGTCGCTGGTGTTCCTGCCCGGCGACGCGGCCAAGGTCGTCGCGGTCGCCCTGATCGGCGCCGTCGTGCACCGCGCGCTGCCCGGCAAGCTCGTGGGATCGGCGTCGCGGAGCGAGTGATGGACCCGGACGGCCGGGCGTACGGCGCGGCCCGGTGGCTCGCCGGGCGTGGGATCGGCGAAGGCTCGCGGGTCGCCCTCGACGTGCCCGACGTGCTCCCGTGGTTCCTCGGCGCGGACCTGCTGGGTGCCGCGTCCCTGGTGATCGAGCCGGCCTGGACCCCGGACGAGCGGGCCGCCGTGCTCGCCGACGCCCGCCCGGACCTGGTGGTCACCGCACCGGCTCCGCCGCCTGCCGAACCGGTCGAGCAGGCGGGTGATGGGGAGACGTTCTTCTACCTGCCGACGACCTCGGGCAGCAGCGGCAGCCCGAAGGTACTGGTGCGCACCCGTGATTCGTGGCTGCGCAGCTTCGCCGCGCTCGGCCCGCTGCCCGGGCCGGTGCTGATCCCGGGGCCGCTGAGCTCGTCGTTGTTCCTGTTCGGCGCGCTGCACGCGCGGTGGTGCGGGCGGCCGGTGGTCACCCTGCCGCGCTGGGACGCCGAGGCCGCGGCCCGGACGGAGGCCGCCACCGTGCACCTGGTGCCGGCGATGCTGTCCGCGCTGCTCGCGGTGCTGGAGCGGCGCGGCGGGCGGTGCGCGTTGCGGACGGTGGTGTGCGGCGGGGCGCACGTCGGCGATGAACTGCGCGACCGCTTCGCGCGGGTGCTGCCGGAGGCCGAGCTGATCGAGTACTACGGCTCGGCGGAGCACTCGCTGATCGCGATCCGGCGCGGCGGCGGGGGACTGCGGCCGGTGCCCGGGGTGGAGCTGGACGTGCGCGACGGGGTGCTGTGGGTGCGGTCGCGGCTGGCCTGCGCCGGCCAGCTCCGCGACGGCGACCTGCGTGCGGCGGGCGACTGGACGACGGTGGGCGACCTGGTCGAGTTCGACGCGTCCGGCGCGCTGATCGTGCGGGGCCGATCGGGAGCCACGGTGTCCAGCGGCGGACGGCTCGTGCCGGCCGAGGAGGTCGAGGCCGTGCTGCGGACCGCGCCCGGGGTGGTGGACGTGCTGGTCACCGGCACCCCGCACCCCCGCCTGGGCGAACTGGTGACCGCGGTGGTGGAGGGCTCGCCCCGGCTGCGCGAGCTGCGAGCGGTCGCCCGGAACCGGCTGTCACCCGCGAACCGCCCGCGGCGGTGGCTGATGGTCGAATCGCTGCCCCGCACGCCGTCCGGCAAGCCGGCCCGAGCGTCGGTCGCCGCGCGGCTGGCGGATGGGACGCTGCCCGTGGAGCCGTTGAGGTGACTGTTCTGATGGCCGCGTGCCGTGCTGGTGTGCTCGTTGCCGCGCGGGTCGTTGGCGGGGCCGTGCTCACGGTCAGCTGCCGGACCACCCCCGGCCCAATTGCCGCGCGCCACGCCGGCGTGCCCCTCGCCGCGGGTCGCGAGCGGGGCCTTGCCGCGGAGCCACTGGTATGACCCTGTCTGTCGTGATCGCCGCGTGCCGTGCTGGCGCGCTTGCCGCCGCGCAGCTTGGGACTCTGTCCGGGGAGCTGCCGTGACCACCCCCGTCGTGATCGCCGCGCGGCGGACTGCCATCGGCAACGCCTTCGGCGCCCTGCGCGGGGTGCCGGTGGACCAGCTCGCCGCGCCCGTGCTGCGCGCCGCCCTCGACGACGCCGGTCTGTCCACTGTGGATGACGTGGTGCTGGGGAACGTGTTCGGGCCGGGCGGGAACCCCGCGCGGGTCGCCGCGTTGCGGGCGGGCCTCGCGGTGCCCGGGGTGACCGTCGACCGGCAGTGCGCGAGCGGTCTGGCCGCCATCACCCTCGCGGCGGCGATGATCCGCGCCGGCGAGGGGGAAGTGTTCCTCGCGGGCGGGGTGGAGAGCGCGTCGACCGCGCCGTTCCGCGCCTGGCGGGTGGACGGGAGCAGCGAGCCGGGCGAGTTCTACACGCGGGCGCCGTTCGCGCCGGCGGAGATCGGCGATCCGGACATGGGTCCGGCGGCCGACCTGGTCGCCGCGGAGGCCGGAATCTCGCGGCAGCGGCAGGACGCCTTCGCCGCGCGCAGCCACGCCCGCGCGGTCGCGGCGCAGCGGACGGGCCGGTTCGACGCCGAGATCGTGCCGGTGGCCGGGGTCGTGCGTGACGAGCGGCCGCGCGACGGCTTCACCGAGGCTCGGCTGGCCCGGTTCCGGCCCGCGTTCACCCCGGACGGCACCGCGACGGCGGCGAACTCGTGCGGGATCAACGACGGCGCGGCGGCGGTGCTGATCGTGAGCGAGCGGGTGCAGCGGCGGCTGGGGGTGCCGGGGCTGCGGCTGGCCGCGTCTGCGACCTCGGCGGTGGACCCGAACCGGCTCGGCCTCGGCGCGGTGCCCGCCATGCGGCGCGTGCTGGACCGGCGGCCGGACGTGGTCGAGTTCAACGAGGCGTTCGCCGGGCAGGCACTGGCGTGCCTGAACGCGGCGGGGATCGACGAGGAGGTCGTGAGCCCGGACGGCGGGGCCATCGCGCTGGGTCACCCGTGGGGAGCGTCGGGCGCCGTGCTGGTCGTGCGGCTGTTCGGCACACTGGTGCGGCGGCGGGCCGGGACGTGCGGGCTGGCCGCGCTGTCCGCCGGCGGCGGTGTGGGTGTGGCGACGAGGTGGGAGACGGGATGATCGAGTTCGAGGGCGTCGGGCACGCGTACGGCTCGCGGGTCGTGCTGTCCGATGTGGACTTGCGCATCCCGGAGCGGCGGGTGGCTTTCGTGGGCGCCAACGGTTCCGGCAAGTCCACGCTGGCGCGCACGATCAACGGACTGGTGGCCCCCACGGAAGGCCGCGTGCTGGTCGACGGGCTGGACCCGGTGCGCGAGGGCCGGGCGGTGCGCAAGCGGGTCGGGTTCTTGTTCACCAACCCGGACAGCCAGATCGTGATGCCCACCGCCGGTGAGGACGTCGCGTTCTCGCTGCGCCGCAGTGGGCTGTCCAAACCGGAGCGCGCGGCGCGGGCCGCGGAGGTCCTGGCGCGCTACGGTCTCGGCGACTACGTGGACCACCCGGCGCACCAGCTGTCCGGCGGGCAGAAGCAGTTGCTGGCGCTGTGCGCGATGCTGGTGCTCGAGCCGGACATCCTGGTCTGCGACGAGCCGACGACGCTGCTGGACCTGCGCAACAAGCGCCGGTTCGCCGAGACCCTGGCCGGGCTGCCGCAGCAGGTGGTCCTGGTGACGCACGACCTGGAGCTGCTCGGTGGTTTCGACCGGGTCGTGGTGCTGGACGCGGGCCGGGTCGTGGCGGACGACGCGCCCGGGCCGGCGCTGGCCTGGTACCGGAAGCTGACCGCGTGAACGCCTGGTACGAGCCGGGGACGAGCGTCCTGCACCGCACCCCGGCGGGGGTGAAGTTCCTGGTGCTGCTGGCGCTCGCCGTGGTGATCTTCGTGTTGCGGTCGCCCGTGTGGCTCGGGGTGCTGTGCGCGGTCGCGGTGGCCGGTTACGCCGTGGCGCGGGTGTCCTGGCGGCGGTGCTGGGGGTTGTTGCGGTCGCTGGGGCTGCTCGTCGCGGTGGTGTTCGCGTTGCAGTGGTGGCTGCTCGGGCTGGAGCCGGCGGTCGTGGTGTGCCTGCGGATCGTCGCCGCGCTGGCCGCCGCGAACCTGGTGACGGTCACGACCCGCGTCGACGACCTGGTGACCGCGATCGAGCGCGGGCTGGGCCCGCTGCGGCGGTTCGGGGTGCGGCCGGACCGGCTCGGGCTGCTGGTCGGGTTGACGCTGCAGGCCGTGGCGACGCTGACCGGCATCGCCGGCGAGGTCCGGGAGGCGGCCAAGGCGCGCGGCGCGGACCGCTCGGTGGTCGCGTTGACCGTCCCGTTCCTGGTCCGGACGCTGCGGCACGCCGACGAGCTGGGAGAGGCGCTCGCCGCCCGCGGCGAGGGTGACCGCTGACGCGTCACGGGGTGATCGTGGACCGCTGGGTGAGTGGTGGGATCGCGGGTCGCTGTCCTGGCCGCCTGGTCACGGGCGAGGCCGTGGTGGTTCGCCGTAGCAGGTGGGGAGGGTGACCGCTGACGCGTCGCGGGGGTGATCGTGGGCCGCTGGGTGAGTGGTGGGATCGCGGGTCGCTGTCCTGGTCGCCTGGTCACGGGCGAGGCCGTGGTGGTTCGCCGTAGCAGGTGGGGAGGGTGACCGCTGACGCGTCGCGGGGGTGATCGTGGGCCGCTGGGTGAGTGGTGGGATCGCGGGTCGCTGTCCTGGTCGCCTGGTCACGGGCGAGGCCGTGGTGGCTGGCCGTAGCAGGTGGTGGGGGTGATGGCTGACGTGTTGCGGGGGATGATGGCCGGCCGGCGGGCCCTGGTGGCCGCCACGGCAGGTGGTGGCGGTGATCGGTGACGTGTCGCGGGGGTGATCGCGGGCCGCTGTCCTGGCCGCCGGGTGGCCGGGGCCTGGTGGCCGCCACGGCAGGCAGCGGGGGTGATGGCTGACGCGTCGCGGGGGATGATCGTCGGGCTCTATTCTGGGCCGGTGACCGACGAGGCCCCCGGTGGCCGCCGCAGCAGGCTGGGCCAGGCGTTGCGCGAGGTCGATCGGCGGGAGAGCCTGCTCCGCACCGCGCGGTTCGTGCGGCGGCTCGCGCCCGGCGACAGCGAGATGGGCGACCCGCTGTCCACCGCCGGTCGGCTCCCATCGCACCGGCTGGCGCGCGCCCTGGCCGACAACCCGGAGCCGAGCGTGCTCCGCGAGCTGGGCCTGACCGCGGTCCAGGTGTGGCAGGCGTTCACCGACTCCCGGCGCGCCACCGAGACCGCGGATATCACGATCCTGTTCACCGACCTTGTGGGCTTCTCGACGTGGGCGCTCGAAGCCGGGGACGACGCCGCGCTCCGCCTGCTGCGCGAGGTCGGGCGCGTGAGCGAGCCCGAGATCACCCGCCGCGGTGGCCGTGTGGTGAAACGCCTCGGCGACGGCCTGATGGCGGTCTTCGCCGAGCCGGAAGCCGGGGTCGAGGCGGCGGTCGGGGCGTGCGCGCGGGTCGCCGAGCTGGAGATCTCCGGGCACCGGCCGAGCCTGCGGGCGGGCCTGCACGCCGGGACGCCGCGCAAGGTGGGGCACGACTACCTGGGCGTGGACGTCAACGTGGCCGCGCGGGTGGCGGACGCCGCGGGCGGCGGGCAGGTCCTGATCTCGGCCCCGGTGCGGGAGGCGCTCGACCCGGAGCGCTTCGAGGTGCGCCGCAAACGCTGGTTCCGCGCGAAGGGCACGCCCCGGGACCTGGAGATCTTCGCGGTCGAGCCGCGCTGACACCGGCGGCCGGTGGACGCCGCAGATGGGGACACGGCGCCCACCGGCCTTGTCGCGGCCCGGAACCGGACCGTCATGGGGCGGACCCACCGCGGGTGGCCGCCCGTCGTGGCGCGGACTCACAGAGGGTGGCCTCCACCGCGGGACCTACCGCGGGTGGCGGCCGGTCGTGGCGCAGACCCCGTCGAAGGCGGAGGCCCGTGGTGGGGTGGACCCGTCGAAGGCGGAGGCCCGTCGTAGGGCGGAGCCGCCGGGGGTGGCCCCCACAGCGGGTGGACCCGCCGAAGTGGTGGCCCGTCGTGGTGGACCCGCCGAGGTGGTTGGCGGTCGTGGGGCGGATCCGCCGAGGTGGTGTCCCGTCGTGCGGCGGAGCCGCCGAGGGCGGCGGGCCGCAAGGGGTTTGTCCGGATTGGTCGGTGTGGGATCCTCCTTGGCTTGGCTTGGCTTGGCTTGGCTTGGCTTGGCTTGGCTTGGCGTGGCGTGGCGTGGCGTGGCTTGGCATGGGGCGTGACCCTGATCAGGCCCGGCCTCGCGCGATCAGGTCCGGCCGCCGACCGAGCCCGCCTCACCGGCCCCGCCGCGCCGAGGCTCACGCTGGGGCGCCGCCGGCGAGGAGGGGGTCGTTGCGGACCCACAGGACCGGGCCGACGCATCGCCAGTCGCCGGGTTGCCAGCGGCCGAAGGTCTGCCCGGCGATGCCCGCGGCCTGGCAGAAGTAGGCGCTGCCCAGGTCCTGCACCGGCGCCCAGCCGGTCTCCTGGGCGGATGCGGGCGCCTGCGTGGGCACCGGCGCCGAGTCGGTCTCCTGGGCGGATGCGGGCGCCTGCGTGAGCGCTGGCGCCGAGTCGGTCTCCTGGGCGGACGCGGGCGCCTGCGTGAGCGCCAGCGCCGAGCCGAGGGTGGCGACGGCGATCAGGCTCCGGATGACGTTTCGCTTCATGACTCCTCCACGAGTGTGTTCACAGCGAGTCCCACCACCAGGCGATGGCGGGGATGGGCACGGGGTCTGCGCACGGGTCCGACGGCGCGTCGGCCCAGCGCGGGTCCTCGCCCGGGCCGGTGTAACCGTGGTAGCGCGGCACCCGCAGCGCCCAGTCGGTGTTGCCGCGGATCGCGTGGCCCAGCCCGTCCAGGTAGGTCCGCAGCGCACCACTGACCGGCCGGGCCGCGACCTCCGACCGCAGCAGCTGGAACCGGCTCATCACGCGGTCCCGCAGCGCGTAGGCCCGCGCCACGGCTTCCTCCGCGCCGAGCCCGTGCCGCGCGCGCAGCACGTTGATCAGGTTGATGCCGGTCTGGTCCTCCTCTTCCTCCTTCCGGTAGGAGTGCAGGTCGTTGTCCCACGAGGCGACGAGGATCGTCATCTCGGTGAGCGCCCGCACCGCAGGTGAATCCATTTCCGCGGCCGGAACCTCCTGCCCCGCGGCGATTTCGAGCATCGCCAGCGTCGGCGGCCCGCCCGCGCTGTTCAGCCGGATCGCGGTGTACTCGGCCAGGTCCGGCATGCGCCCGCGGCCCTGGCAGGCGATCTGCCACGCCACCCCGAACAGCCAGGCGCGGTGGGCGTCGGCGAAACGGCGCACCTGCACAGGCGTCGCGCACGCCGCGAACGTGCGCCCGATGTCCTGCAGTGCCAGGACCAGCGGATCGCCGTCCGGTGGCGCGTGCCACGGGGTCTCCAGCGCGCGCTGCACCTGCCCGGCCATCACCAGGAACTCGTGCGGCGAGTGCGCGTACTCACCCGAGTCGCACCGGGCGTCGTCGAACGCGAAACCCCAGTACACCCAGCGCGCCGCGGCCTCCACGTTCTCCGTGATCCCGTCCGGGGCGAAGCGGGCGTAGAACTCGGCGCTGTTCGTGCCCACCACGCGCATCCGCTCGGTCTCGTCGCGGTAGAAGCGGACCCGGTCCAGCCAGGCGATGGCGCGTTCCTCGATCAGCTCGACGTCGGGGTGGATCCGCGACTCGACCGGGCAGAAGAACGGCCGCAGCTCGACGGTGGTCACGACGGTACCGCCGGTTCGCCGAACCGCACGGTCTCCACCGCCGTGACCCGCTCCTCGACCGTCACCGGGCCGAGGCCGCCCAGCGCCGCGACCAGCCGGTCCACCAGCTCGGGCGGCGCCGAGGCGCCCGCCGTCACGGCGACCGTGGCGGCGGTGCGCAGCCAGGCGAACCGGATGTCCTCGCACCGGTCGACCAGGTGCGCCGGCTTCCCCTGGCGGTGGGCCAGCTCCACCAGGTGCCGCGAGTTGGCCGAGTTCGCCGAGCCCGCGACCAGCAGCAGGTCCGCCTCGTCCAGCACCGCTCGCACCGCGGCCTGACGGTTGGTCGCGGCGTAGCAGATGTCGTCCGACCGCGGCCCGCGCAGCGCCGGGAACCGCTCCCGCAGCGTGTCGACCACCTCGGCCGTCTCGTCGACCGCCAGCGTCGTCTGCGTCAGGTAGGACACCCGCGACGGATCCGGCACCCGCAGCCCCGCCACGTCGCCCGCGGTCTCCACGACCACCGTCGACTCCCGCGCCTCGCCCGCGGTGCCGACGATCTCCTCGTGGTCGTGGCGCCCGATCAGCACCACCGTGTCACCGCGCCCCGCGAAGCGCCGCGCCTCGGCGTGCACCTTCGACACCAGCGGGCAGGTCGCGTCGACGACCCGCAGCGCTCGCTCCCGGGCGTGCGCGCGCACCGACGGCGGCACCCCGTGCGCGGAGAAGATCACCAGCTGCCCGCGTGGCACCTCGTCCAGTTCGTCGACGAACACCGCGCCGCGCGCGGCCAGATCGTCGATCACGTGGGTGTTGTGCACGATCTGCTTGCGCACGTAGACCGGCGGGCCGTGCTCGGCCAGCGCCCGCTCCACGGTGCGGATCGCCCGTTCGACACCCGCGCAGAACGAGCGCGGCGCGGCCAGCAGCACCACGCGCGGCCGCATCGCCTGGGCCGCCGCGGCCAGCTCCGCACGGATGGCCTCGCCGTGTCCCGGGCGGAGGTTCCCGGTGTTGAGGTGTCCCACTCCGAGGGCAGGCCCCGGCGGACCGGCAGGCGCGCCTGCCCAGTCCGGGGCCAAGGCCGCTCGGCCGCCGGGCGGGATCCCCGGTGGCGGGCCCGATCCGGCGAGGACGACCCCGTCGGCGACCCGCAGCCCGCGGCGCCGCAGTCCCCCGGCGAGCAGGGGAGCGGCCGGGCACGGTTCGGTGCCGTCACGCCAGCGGATCTCGTGTGGCACCAGCACATCGGCGCCGGGCGCGGCGAACAGCGGCACCACTTTCCCGGTGCGGATGGGGACGGTCATGCGGTTCCTCCTGTTCCGCCCATTTCGGGCGGCGGTGCGAGCGCAGCGGAAAATGCTGGCAGACAAAGGATTTCGGGTTTCCGGTGATCGCCGGACAACTCAACGGTGCCCGAAGCGCGGGTCCGGTTTCAAGCCCGCGGCGCAGCTTCATTCGAACGAGTTTTTGTTTCCGTTGCGCCGCAACGGGTTCGCTGCGCCGCTGGGTTGTTCACCGTCCGCGATGAGGAAACCCGAATGCTCGCTCACAAGGTCGGCCCCGGCTCCCGGAAGTGTGGTGCGGCGAATTCGCCGTTTCACCCGTCCGCTCCGGTGCTACTTCTCCGACCGCGTCTTTCCCCAGCAATCGAGGAGAATTCATGTCGACTCGGCTCGCCGATGTGACCGCACCCCCGCGACCGCGCGCCCCGGCGGAACCGGACTTCGGCCGGGCTCGGGAGGAGGTCGACGCCGTCCTCGGCGAGTTCCTCGACGCGCAGTCCCGCGATCCGGCCGACCGCTGCCTGCCGCCGCTGGTCGACCTGCTGCGCGAGTTCGTCCGCGACGGCAAGCGGCTGCGCCCCCTGTTCTGCCACTGCGGATGGCTCGCCGCGGGCGGTGACCCGGCCGGCGCAGCGGTCGCGCGGGTCGGCGCGGCGCTGGAGCTGTTCCACTCCTTCGCGCTCATCCACGACGACGTCATGGACGGCTCCGACCTGCGCCGCGGCCGCCCCTCGATGCACCGCCGGCTCGCCGCGCGGTACCACGGCGACGACCCCGATGCGGCCGCGCGCTTCGGGGTGAACGCCGCGATCCTGCTCGGCGATCTGTGCCTGGCCTGGGCCGACGAAATGCTGCTGACCGCGGGCCTGGACGAGGACGACCTGCGGCGGGCCGCGCCGGTGCTGCACGCGATGCGCAGCGAGGTCATGGTCGGCCAGTACCTCGACCTCGGTGGCGAGTGGACCGAGGACGTGCTCGACCGCGCCTGGCGCGCGCTGCGCCTGAAAACCGCCGGATACACCGTGGAACGGCCGTTGCAGATCGGGGCCGCGCTCGCCGGGGGCGGCCCCGATCTGCTGCGCTGGTGCACCGCCTACGGCCGCCCGCTCGGCGAGGCGTTCCAGCTGCGCGACGACCTGCTCGGCGTGTTCGGCGAACCCGGCACCACCGGCAAGTCCGTGCTCGACGACCTGCGCGAGGGCAAGCAGACCGTGCTGATGGCGCTGACCTGGCGGCGCGCCCGGCCGGGGCAGCGCGAGGTGATCCGGCGGCTGCACGGCGATCCGGAACTGGACGCCGACGGCGCGGCGCGGCTGCGGGCCGTCATCTCCGACACCGGTGCCGAGGACGCGGTCGGCGAGCTGATCGAGGCCAGGGCGCGCGAGGCGCTCGCGGCGCTGGAGGCGGCGGACCTGCCCGCGACGGCCCGCCGCGCCTGCGCGGAGCTCGTGCGCCAGGCCACCCGCCGCACCCGCTGACCGGGAAGGGAGATCCGGTGTCCAAATCGGACTACGTGTTGCAGGCGGTGAACCTGCACAAGTCTTTCGGGGCGCGCCACGTGCTGCGGGGCGTCGAGTTCGGGCTGCGGCCCGGCGAGCTGCTCGGCGTCCTCGGCGAAAACGGGGCGGGCAAGTCCACCCTGCTGCGCATCCTCGCCGGAGTGTTGCGCGCCGACCGCGGCGAAGTGGTGCACCGCGGCAGGCTCGGCTACTGCCCGCAGCGGATCGTCGTGAACGACGAGCTGACCGTGGGCCAGCACCTGCGGTACTTCCAGAGCGCCTACCACCTGGAGGACCTGACGGTGGCCGAGTCGGTCGCCGAACGGCTCGGGCTCACCCCGTTCCGGCACGTCCGCGCCGGGGTGCTCTCCGGTGGCACGCGGCAGAAGCTCAACCTGACGCTGGCGCTGATGCACGACCCGGACGTGGTGCTGATGGACGAGCCCTACCAGGGGTTCGACTGGGAGAACTACCTGACGTTCTGGACGCTGACCGACCAGCTGCGCGCGCAGGGCCGGTCGGTGCTCGTCATTTCGCACCTGGCGCACGACACCGAACGGTTCGACCGGCTGCTGCGGCTGACCCGCGGCCAGGTCGAGCCCACCGACGCGATGGCCGGCGCCGAACTCGAGGCCGCGTCATGACCGTCGGTGAGCTGGTGGACCGGGCACGGCGCTGGCAGGCCGGGATCGCGGACTCGACGACCTGGCACGCCGCGCTGCTCAAGGCGATCGCGTTCGAGGTCGCGCAGCACGCGCGGAACCGGCTGGCGCTGCTGCTGGTGGTGTTCTTCATCCCGTGCTGGCTGGCGATCGTGCGCACGGTGATCCCGTCGCGGCCGATCGAGTACCAGTCGCGGATCGCGCCCGCGCCGATCACTGTCGACGCGAGCGAGCTCGCCCTGATCTCCGGCGCGCTGAACGCGCTCACGCTGATCATCGGGTTCATGTTGTTCGCGTCGGTGCGGCGGGCGCGGGAGTTCGACCAGCGGCTGGTGCTGGCCGGGTTCCCGCGGCCGGTGCTGCTGCTGGCGAAACTGGCGGGGCTGGTGCTGGTCGCGACCGTGGTGTCCGGTTACGCGAGCATCGTGATGGGGTTCTACTGCGATCCGCGATCCGGCGGGATGCTGTTCCTGAGCCTGCTGTCGGCGGGGCTCACCTACGGCGGGCTCGGGGTGGCGCTCGGGGTGGCGGTGCCGACCGAGCTGGCCGGGATGTTCGTGATCATCATGGTCAGCCTGGTCGACGTGATGGTGCAGAACCCGGTGATCAACCCGGGCAAGGACCAGGCGGTGCTGCGGTTCCTGCCCACGTACGGGCCGATGCAGAGCGGGGTCGCGGCCACGTTCACCGCCTCGGCGTCGTTCGGGTACCTGATGCTCGGGCCGCTGTGGCTGCTCGTGTTCGCCGCGTTCGGGCTGGGCGCGTTCTACCTGCGGACCAAGGACCACTCGCGGCACACGGGCGGCCCCGGCGAGCCGGAGGCGGCGGTGGTGACGGTGCGGCTGCGGTCGGACGGAACGCTGGAGGTGGAGTCGCGGCGCGGGCCGGTGATGGTGTGCACGGAGCAGCCCGCGCCGCTGCGGATGCCGGAATGGCTGCCGCTGTCGGAGAAATCGCTCGGCTCGGCCAGCGCGGCGCCAGGTGGTTGACGCTCGGGTGCGGATCAAGCCCGCTCGGCGACCAGTTCCAGCTCCAGGTCGAGGTGGCGCCCGGTCATGCCCTTCATCGCCGTCACGCCGAACGCGTAGCGATCCACCCGGCTGTGCGCCCGCACCCGCAGCCGCGGGCCCTCGGTGACCGCCGAGTCGACGTGCACGTCCAGTGGGCCGCTCGTGCCACGCACCGTCAGCGTGCCGCGCAGGACCCAGCCCAGGCCGTCCCGCTCGACCGCCGTCGACGCGAACACGATGTCGGGGTGCCGGTCGGTCTCCAGGTACTGCCCGGACCGCACCGTGCGGTCGCGGGTGGCGTTGCCGGTGTCGATGCTCGCCGCGTCGATGGTGGCCACCACCCCGGACTCGGTCACCGGATCGGCGACCGTCACCCGCCCCTCGCGCAGCCGGAACGTCCCGCGCACCGGGCCGAGGCCGAAGAAGTGCCGCGTGGTGAAGGACAGTCGTGAGCCGGTGGCGTCGATGCGGTAGGCGCCCGCGGCGGGGATCTCGATCGTGCTGGAAGCCGTCATGGCCGCCAGTCTGGCGGAGATCCACCAGCCGCGCGTCGGCCGACGGTGTCGACCGATGTCGACTTTGGTCGCTGGTCGTCCCGGCTCCCGCACCCGTACGCTCCTCCACGTGCACGGCGAGTTGCTCTGCGAGCGGGGGAGGACGGCGCTGACCGTCGCCGCCGCGGCGGGATTCGCGGCGACGGCGGCGGGGGAGATCGTCTCGGGTGTCCGGGGCGCGCCGCTCGTCGCGGATCTCGTCGTCGGCGTCCTCGGCTGCGTGCTGGTGCCGCTGCTGTTCCGGTGGCCGGTGCCCTCCGCGGTGGTGCTCATGGTGCTGACCGCGTTCGTCCCGACCGCGACGCCGCCGGCGAGCATCGGCGTCGTGCAGATCGCGCGGCGCGGTCCGCTGGCCGTGGCGGTGGGGGTCGCCACGGCCGGTGTCGCCGGCCACCTCGTGCGCGGACTGTGGCGGCCGACGCCCGGCCTGCCCTACGAGTGGTGGGTCGTGCTCGTGGTCCTCGGGCACGCCGCGCTCGTCGGCGGCGGCGCGCTCGCCGAAGCCCGCCGCCAGCTCATCCTGTCGCTCACCGAACGCGCCCGCCGCGCCGAGGCCGAGCAGGGCCGCCGCATCGCCGAGGCCCGCGCGGCCGAGCGCACCCGCATCGCCCGCGAGATGCACGACGTGCTCGCGCACCGGCTGTCGCTGCTGGCGACCTACGCCGGGGCGCTGGAGTACCGGCCGGACAGCTCGCCGGAACGGATCGCGCAGGCGGCCGGCGTCATCCGGGCCACGGTGCACCAGGCGCTGAACGAGCTGCGGGACGTGATCGCGCTGCTGCGGGACACCGACGAGGACCCGGACGGCCCGCTGCCGACGCTGGCCGGGCTGTCCGAGCTGGTCGAGGAGTCACGCGCGGTCGGCACGCCGGTCGAGGTGCGGGACACGCTCGACGCGGCCGCGGTGCCCGGCACGACCGGCCGCACGGCCTACCGCGTGCTGCAGGAGGCGCTGACCAACGCGCGCAAGCACGCCCCCGGCAGCCCGGTCCGCGTCGAGCTCGGTGGCGCGCCCGGCGCGCGGCTGCGGATCGTGGTGTCCAACCCGGTGTCCGGCGCCGCGCCCGGGCCGGGTGGCGGGATCGGGCTGGTGGGGCTGACCGAGCGGGTGCGGCTGGCCGGCGGGCGGCTGGACCACGGTGCGGTGGCGGGGGAGTTCCGGCTGGCGGCGGAGTTGCCGTGGCCGGCGTGACCCGCGTGCTGATCGTCGACGATGACGCCCTGGTGCGGTCCGGCCTGACGATGATGCTCGACGGCGCGCCGGGCATCGCCGTGGTCGGGCAGGCCGGTGACGGCGACGAAGTGCCCGCCGCGCTTGACGCGCACCCCGCCGACGTCGTGCTGATGGACATCCGGATGCCGCGCCTGAACGGGATCCTCGCCACGCACCGGACGCGCGCGCGGCCGAACCCGCCCGAAGTCGTCGTGCTGACCACGTTCGACACCGACGAGAACGTGCTGCGCGCCCTCCGCGCCGGGGCGAGCGGGTTCCTGCTCAAGGACGCGCCGCCCGCGGAGATCGCCGACGCCGTGCGCCGCGTGGCCGCGGGAGATCCGATCCTGTCCCCGCGCATCACGCGACGGCTCATGGACCGGGCCGCGGTCGAAGCCGGGTCCTACGAACGCGCCCGCGCCGCCTTCGCCGCGCTCAGCCCACGCGAGCACGAGGTCGCCCTCGGCGTCGGTCGTGGACTGACGAACGCCGAGATCGCCGCCGAGCTGTTCCTCAGCGTGGCGACCGTCAAAGCACACATCACCCGGGTGCTGTCCAAATTGGACGCGGGCAACCGGACCCAGATCGCGCTCATGGCGCACGACGCCGGTTTCTGTTGAGGCGCCTCAGCGTTGGACGACCCGGAACGTCTTCAGCTGCGGGTCCGCGGGGTCGGGCAGGTACATGCCGGCGTCGAGGCCGCTCAGCAGGTAGTCCACGACGGGCCGGGTGATGACCTCGCCCGGCGCCACCGCGGGCACTCCCGGCGGGTACGGGCTGATCACCTCCGCGCACACCCGCCCGATCGCCTCCTCCGGCGGCACGTCCTCGGTGGGGCCGAAGAACGCGTCGCGCGGCAGCATCGCCTGCTCCAGCTCCAGTTCGCCCGGCTCGGGCAGGTCGACCGGTTTGGCGGGTCGGATTTCGCCGGCGCGCTCCGCCAGGTCGCGGATCGCGGTGAGCAGCCGTCCGGTGGTCTCCTCGTCGTCGGCGATCGTGATCTGCGCGGCCATCCGCCGGTGGTCGGACAGTCCCATGTCGAGCCGGTGCTGCTCGCGCAGCCATTCGCTCGCGTCGTAGCCGGACCGGTCCAGCTCCACGAGGTCCAGCACGATCTTGAGCGGGTCGTGGTCGTCGGCCAGCCGCGGCCCGACCAGGTCGTCCCGCTCCATCACGCGGATCCCGGGGATCGCGGCCAGTTCCGCCCGCACCGACGCGGCCAGTTCGAGCGCGCGCCCCAGCAGCTCCTCGCCGTGCTGCACCATCTGCCGCCGCCAGCCGTCGAGCCCGGCGAAGATCAGCGCGCTGGGGCTCGTCGTGCCGAGCAGGTCCGCCCGTGACGCCAGCGCCTGCGGGTCGATCCGCTCGCCCCGCAGGTGGAACACCGAGCCCTGCTCCAGGCCGCAGCCCATCTTGTGCACGCTGGTGACGCACATGTCGGCGTCGGCGTCCATCGCCCACGACGGCAGGTCCGGGTGGAACGGGAAGTGCGCGCCCCACGCCTCGTCCACGATGAGCGGCACGTCGTGGTCGTGGCACACCCGCGCGGTTTCCCGGATCGCGGCGCACCCGCCGTAGTCGGTGGGCGTGATCAGCAACATCCCCTTGGCGCCCGGGTGCGCGGCGAAGGCGTCCCGCACGTCCTCCGGCCCCGGCGGGTGCGCGAGATGGAACCGCCCGTCCCACCGCGGGTGCACCCACACCGGGCGCACGCCGCTGATGATCAGCCCGGCCACCACGGACTTGTGCGCGTTGCGGGACACCAGCAGCTCGTCGCCCGGCCCGGCGACGGCGAGCATCGCGCTCTTCACCGACAGCGAGCTGCCGCAGGTGGAGAAGTAGGCTTCCTCGGCGTCCACCGCGTCGGCCATCAGCTCCTCGGCTTTGGCCAGCACGCCCTGGGACATGCGGCGGTCGTCGAGGCCGTTCATGAGGATGATGTCCGAGGCGAACACGTCCCGGCCCACGACCTCGGCCAGCCGCGGGTCGATGCCGCGCCCCTGTTTGTGCCCGGGCGGGATGAACCCCAGGTGACCGCGCTCGCGGTACCGCTGGATGGCTTCGATCACCGGCGCCTGCGCATGATCCACGCGGCGGGGATTCCCCCTGCGGGCCAACGGCAAACTCCGTCCCCACCCCCGGAAAGGTGTCCCCCGTTCATGGGATTCCGCGTGGCGGCCACTGCTGGCCGCGTGTTAATTTCCGACTCGCCGTGGCTGTGCACGACGCTGGAGGGGAACGTATGTGTGCCAAGCCTGTTCCGGGCGCCCGATGAGCGACCGGACACCCATTTTCGACGACGTGGTCGCCGCGATCGGGCTCGACTGGTCCGAACTGCAGGCCGACGAGGTGACGTCGGCCGCCGAGGGGGTCGTGGAGGAGGCCGTCTCGTGACCCGGCCGGGTTCCGATCGCGTGGAATCCGGCGTTGCGGTGGCGGAGGCAGGCGGGAGCCGCCATTCTGCGAGCATGGCGGACGGGACCGAAGCCGGGCCGGGCGAGCTCTTCTGGCAGATCGTCGAAGTGCTCCACGTACCGCGTTCGCTCGCCGAGCGGGAGCTCGCGCGCTCGCGCTCCGACGTCGCGAACGGCATCGTCCGGCCGGGTGATCCGGCCGAGCCCTACGCGCTGGCCTGGCGGCGCATCCGCAGCCAGTGGGCCGGGCAGAACCTGGCCTGACCGGCCGCGGCGGGCCAGGACGATCCGCGCGGCCATAAACAACGGCCTCACCATCCGCGGGGGTCGTCGCGCCTGCCGCCCCGCGCGAGGGCTACCACCTGCTCCAGCGGGCCCGCCTTGATGGCGAGCACGAGGTCGTCGCGGCGGCCCGCGGCGATGGCGCGGCCCACGATCTCCTCCGAGCCCGGGCAGAAGTCGGTCGATCCCTGCTCGGCGGCGAAGCTCACCGGCCTGGCCACCCCCGTCGCGCGGATCGCACTGGACACCCCCTCGGCGGCGGCGAGCGGCAGAACCTGGCCTGACCGTCCGCGGCGGGCCAGTACGATCCGGTCCATGAAGATCGACCGCCCGCTGCTGTTCGCGCCGCAACGCTGGGAGTGGGGCGGTCTGGACGCGGTGTTCTCCACCGCGGCGCCCGCCGACGAGCTGGTCACCAACATCCACGTCGCCGGTTTCGTCGGCGACCGGATCGTCGTGTGCCGCGACGAGCGGTACGGCTGGTTCCTGCCCGGCGGCACGCGGGAGGCGGGGGAGAGCATCGGCGAGTGCGTCGCCCGCGAACTGGCCGAGGAGGCCGGCGCCCGCCTGACCGGCGAGCTGCGGTGGATCGGCGCCCACCACTGCGTCAGCGACCGGCCCGAGCCCTACCGGCCGCACCAGCCGCACCCGGAGAAGGCGTGGCTGTGGTGCGCGGCCGAGGTGGAGATCGTCGGCGAGCCGGGCAATCCCGATGACGGCGAGCAGGTGGTGGAGGTCCGCCTCGCCGCGGTCGCCGAGGTGCAGGCGCTGCTCGGCGCGAGCGCGGACTGGATGCCGGACCTGATCGCGCTCGCCGTGGAGTCCCGCGGCTGAAGACATCCGCCCCGCGGGCCTTCCCCGCGCGGTCGATCTCCCTTAACGTGCGCTAAGCAAGGTTCCGGCGGCGGCCGGGACGGGCGAACGGAAGGGGTGTTGCGACATGGAGGTCGGCAACGCGGTCGCGCTGGTGACCGGTGGCGCGTCGGGGCTCGGGCTGGCGACGGTCAAGGAGCTGCACGGCAAGGGCGCGAAGGTCGTCATCGTGGACCTGCCCTCGTCGCAGGGCGAGGCGGTGGCCAAGGAACTGGGCGACGGGGTGGTGTTCGCCGCGGCCGACGTGACCGACGAGGCCCAGGTTTCCGCCGCGCTGGACGCGGCGGAGGCGCTGGGCACGCTGCGGATCGCGGTCAACTGCGCGGGCATCGGCAACGCGCACAAGACCGTGGGCAAGCAGGGCGCCTTCCCGCTGGACGCGTTCGTCAAGGTCCTCAACGTCAACCTGGTCGGCACGTTCAACGTGATCCGGCTGGCCGCGGAGCGGATCGCCAAGACCGAGCCGGTGGGCGAGGAACGCGGCGTCATCGTCAACACCGCCTCCGTGGCGGCGTTCGACGGGCAAATCGGGCAGGCCGCCTACTCGGCGTCCAAGGGCGGCATCGTCGGGATGACCCTGCCGATCGCGCGGGACCTGGCGAGCCTGAAGATCCGCGTCGTGACGATCGCGCCGGGGCTGTTCCACACGCCGCTGTTCGCGACCCTGCCGGAGGAGGCGATCGCGTCGCTGGGCGCTCAGGTGCCGCACCCCTCGCGGCTGGGCGACCCTGCCGAGTTCGCGGCGCTGGCCCGGCACATCGTGGAGAACCCGATGCTCAACGGCGAGACGATCCGCCTCGACGGCGCCATCCGCATGGCCCCGCGCTGACCCGGCACGCGGCGGCGGCGCCCCGGCCCGCCGCCGCGTCCCGTTATCGTTTTCCGGTGACCTCTTCGATGGGCTGGACATGACGCGACCCGCGGGCGCGTGGCGGGAGTACGGACCGCTCGAACTGACCCCGATCCTGGCGGCCGCCCTGGAAGCCTTCTACGAGCAGGGCTTCCACGGCACCCCCGTGCGGGACATCGCGCGGCGGGTCGGCCAGACGGTGCCCGCGCTGTACTACCACCACGAGAACAAGGAAGGCGTGTTCACCGCGCTCGTCGAGGAGGCCACGAGCGACCTCGACTGGCGGGTGCGGCAGGCCGTCGAGGAGGCCGGCGAGCGGCCGGACCTGCAGCTGGTCAACGCCGTCGAGGCGATCGTGCTGCACATGGCGCACCGCACCCGGCTCGCCGCGCTGGACTTCGAGCTGCGGCACCTGTCCCCGGCCAACCGCAAGCGGTACGCCGCGCGGCGCAAGGAGATCGAGGTCCTGGTCACGCGGATCGTCTCCGACGGGGTGGCCGAGGGGCTGTTCGTCGCGAAGCGGCCCGCGGAGACCGCGCGGGCGCTGCTGGGCATGCTCCAGTCGATCGGCCGCTGGTACCACCCGGACGGCGGCCCGCTGTCGCCGGACGAGCTGGCCGAGCGCTACGTCGACATCGCGCTGATGACCGTCGGCGTGCACAAGCGGCCCGCGGCACGGCCGCGGCGGAGGGCCCGCTCGGCATGACCGTGGGGATCGCCGCTCTCGCCGACGGCGCCGCGCACGACCCGCTCCTGGACGACGCCGGTCAGGTGCGGCGGCCGCTGGTCGTGGTCGACCTCGACGAGCCCGTGCCCGCCGACGTCGTCGAAGCCGCCGCACGGACGGCGCGGACGTGCGAACGGATCCTGGTCGGTGCCGCCTGCCGCCCGGTCGACGACGAGCGCTGGGCGCTGGCCGACGCCCTCGACCTGACGTTCGCGGCCGACGGCTGCGGTAGCGGCCCCCAGTTCGCGGCGAGCGACGACCCGGCGGGCGACGCGGAGGTGCTGCGGCAGGCGGCCGAGGCGAACCCGCAGGCGGCGCTGGTGCTGAGCCAGGTGCTGCGGGCCAGCGGACGCCTGGACGTCGCCGCCGCGCTGGACGTCGAGTCGTTCGCCTACTCGACGCTGCTCGGCGGGCCGGAGTTCGCGCGCTGGCTGAGCGGGCGCGGAAACCGGCCACTGCCGCCGCCCGCCGCCGAACCGCCGGTGCTCCTGGCTCGCGACGGCGACCTGCTGCGCGTGACGCTCAACCGGCCCGACCGCCGCAACGCCTACGGCCGCGAGCTGCGGGACGCGCTCGTCGACGCCTTGCGGGCCGCTGCGGTGGAGGACTGCCGGGTCGTGCTGGACGGAGCCGGTCCCGCGTTCTGCTCGGGCGGCGATCTCGACGAGTTCGGCACCACCCCGGACCTGGTCACCGCGCACTTCCTCCGCACCAGGGCCGGAGCCGCGCGGGCACTGCACGCGATCGCCGGGCGCGCGGAGGTGCGCGTGCACGGCGCGTGCGTCGGCGCGGGCATCGAGCTGGCGGCGTTCGCCGGCCGCGTGGTGGCGCACGCGAACACCGTGTTCCGGCTGCCGGAGGTCGCGATGGGCCTGATCCCCGGCACGGGCGGCACGGTGAGCGTGCCGCGCCGGATCGGCCGGTGGCGCACGCTGTGGCCGGCGCTGTCCGGGCGGCCGCTGAGCGCGGTGACGGCGCTGGACTGGGGCCTGGTCGACGCCATCGAGGACGGTTTCTGACCGCTTTGCCGCCTAGCGTTCCCGTCATGACCGACCGCGTTTCGTGGACCGCCGTCCAAGCCCGCCGCCTCGACCGGCACTTCCTGTCCCGCCCCGCGGCGAGCCCGGCGGACGCCGTCGCCGCGATGTGCGGCGCGCACGCCCAGGTCCGCACCGCCGCGGAGGTGTCGGCCGCCCTGCGCACCGGCGGCACCGCGGACGACGTTCGCGATGCGGTCGCCGACCACACGCTGATCCGCACGTTCGGCCCGCGCGGCACTGTGCACTTGCTGCCGGCGCGGGATCTGGCCCGGTGGACCGGTGCGCTGCCCGCGGTCCCGCAGCGTTCGACCATGCCGTCCGCGGTGCGGCTCACCGACGACCAGACCGATCGCATCGTCGGGGCCGTCGCGGACGTGCTCGCCGACGCCGAACTGACCGCCGACGAACTCACCGGCGCGGTCGTCGACCGTGTCGGCCCGTGGGCGGGTGACCTCGTCATGCCGGCGTTCCAGGGGTTCTGGCCGCGCTGGCGCCAGGCACTGGCGACGGCCGCGCACCGGGGCGCGCTGTGCTTCGGCCGCGACCGCGGGCGGCAGGTCACCTACACCAGCCCGCGCCGGTGGCTGCCCAGGTTCCGGCCGGAAGAGAGGGAACCCGCGCTGACCGGCGTGCTCGCCCGCTACCTGCACGCCTACGGGCCGGCCACGCCCCAGCACTTCGCGCGCTGGCTGTCCGCTCCGGTGGAGTGGGCGTCGGCGTTGTTCGCCCGCGCCGGCCTGCGCCCGGTCGACCTCGACGGCGAGCGCATGTGGTTGAACGCCGACGACACCCTGCCGGGTAGGCGGACGGCGCCCGCGCTGCGGCTGCTGCCACTCTTCGACGCCCACGTCGTCGGCAGCTTCCCGCGGGAACTGCTCTTCCCCGGCGTGGCCGCGCACCGGTGCCTCGCCCGCGGGCAGGCGGGCAACTTCCCGGTGCTGCTCGTCGACGGCGTGGCAGGCGGGGTGTGGCACCAGCGCCGCTCCGGCCGCGCGGTCCACCTCACCGTCGAACCGTTCGCGCCGCTGAGCGCCGCGCACCGGCGCGAGCTGGACGAACAGGTGACCCGGCTGGGGGAGGTCCTCGGCCGTGAGCCGCGGCTGACCATCGGGCCGGTCACCGTCGGCGCGCACGCCTGAGGTCAGCGGCGCGGATCGACGTGGATCTTCGGCGCGCCGCCCGCGGGCCGGTCGCCGGCGAGCACCGCGGCCACTTCGCCGAGCCCGACGGTCGCGGCGACCAGCGGCACCGGGTCGACCGCGCCGCTGGCGTAGTGCTCGATCGTCCCGGCCAGGCCGGGGGAGGCCGAGAGCACGCCGACCGCGGTGACGTCCTTCAACACCAGCAGGCGCGTGTCGAGCAGGCTCGGCCGCCCGGCCAAGCCGATGTAGACGACCCGGCCGCCCGGCTCGACCAGTTCCACCGCCCTGGCAGGCAGCTCCGGCGCCCCGGACGCGTCGATCACCGCGTCGAACGGCAGCCCCGGCAAGCGGTCCGGGGACCAGGCGTCGCGGAAACCAAGCGAGCGGGCGAACTCCAATGAGGCGGCGGCGGCGCCCAGCAGGTGCACCTCCGCGCCGGCCGCGCGGGCGAACATCGCGCACAGCAGGCCGATCGTGCCCGGGCCGAGGACGAGCACCCGGTCCCCGGGGCGCGGATTCGCGCCACGCACCGCACGCAGCGCGTTGCCGCCCGGCTCGACCATCGCCCCCGCGGCCGCCCCGACCGCGTCCGGCAGCGGGTGCAGCGCGGTCACCGGCACGGCGAGGCGTTCGGCCAGCGCGCCCGGCCGCCCGCCGCGGATCCCGATCTCGGTGCGGGTCTCGCACAGGTGCTGGCGGCCGCCGCGGCACCGGCGGCAGGCGCGGCATCCGAGCATCGTGTCCCCGGTGACCCGCCTGCCGATCCAGGCCGGGTCGACGCCGTCGCCGGATTCCACGACCGTGCCGCACCACTCGTGCCCCAGCCGCATGGGATACCGGGCGTGCCCGTCGTGCAGGTAGGGCATGCTGCCGTCGAAGAACTCCGCGTCGGTGCCGCAGATCCCGGCCCGCGCCACGGCGACGACCACCTCGCCCGGCGCGGCGGACGGCGGCTCGACCTCGACCACGCCGCCCTCGCCGGGAGCGGTGACCACGAACGCGCGCATGGCCCCGAGCCTAACCGGGAAGATCCACTGTGGACGGCAATGGGCACAAAGTCCTCACTTTGAGGACTTCCGCCTTGCCAGGAACGGTCTTCCCGGGCGCATACTGGAGGAGCACGTGCGGGTGCTCGGGGCACCGCACGGCGGGGAAAGCGGGTTCCGTCGGGGGATGGCGCCCGCGGGAGGTCGATGCCCGGCCGGTCGGGGCCACAGGGCAGGCGGTCTCCGACGGCGGGCCGGCTTGGGGAAGCCGGCCCGCGGGTCTTTGTTCCGCGCGGTGACCGGCAGCCGCGGA
>NZ_JBEXTX010000067.1:0-45755 GCF_040614175.1 Amycolatopsis sp. NPDC006131 | reverse complement strand
GTCCCCCCACGAGGCGGTGACCCACGCCTGGACCCGCGCCGAGCCCCCGAAGGCCGCCGCGGAACCCCCCCACGCCGCCGCCCCTGGAACGACGACGCCTGAGCGGGCGGTCTGCCGGCTCTGGAACTCCGACGCCGGAGAGTGCGGTCTGCCTGCTGAGGCAGCGGGCCGGGCTCAAGACACGACCACTCGTGAAACCGGAGCGCGCGGGCTAAAGCAAGGAACCGGGCTACGGAGACGGCACCTGAAATCGGAGCGCGCGGCTGGCGGCTGCGGCAGCGCGCCGGGCTCCAGACCCGAGACCGCAATCGGCCGACTGACCCAGGGGGGCCGGGCTCCTGCGAAGCGCCAGATCACGGCGTGCTGACGTTGAGGCGACCGCGCCGGGCTCCGGTAGGACGAGCGCCTGGGCCGTGGAGCCAACGGACGTCGAGGCTGCAGCGGGGACAAGCGTGGGCTGCAGCGGGACTAGCGCGGACTTCAGCGGGATTGGCGTCGGGGCTGTGGAATCGGTGCCGCAGCGCTGTGAAGTCAGTACCGGAGCAACCGGTGCGCAGAGTTCGGCCAGACGCAGCGCGTCGAGCTGGGCAGGGACCTAGCCGCCTTCAACAACCTCGGCGGTTCAGGGTTGCGGGCGCAGGGCAAGAGGCAGTTCCAGGACAGGGCTTGTCCCGGAACCGACCAACCGCCGCCCGCCGAATCCGACCGGCACCACCGGCCGGCGTGGTCAGACGCTTCGTAGCTCTCGGGGGAGCGCGAAGGCGATCTTCTCGTTCGCGGTCGTCACTTCCTGCACTTCGCCCCAGCCGCGCTCGGACAGCCACGCCAGCAGGTCCATCACCAGCACGTCCGGTACCGACGCGCCGCTCGTCACGCCGACCGTCGTCACGCCTTCCAGCCACTTCTCGTCGACCTCGCGGGCGAAGTCGATCAGGTGCGCGCCCCTGGCGCCGGCCTGCTTCGCGACCTCCACCAGGCGCTGGGAGTTCGACGAGTTCTTCGACCCGACCACCAGCACGAGGTCGCACTCCGCCGCCATCGCCTTCACCGCGGTCTGGCGGTTGGACGTGGCATAGCAAATGTCGTCGCTGGGCGGGTCCGCCAGGTTCGGGAAGCGGCCCTTCAGCTGGTCGACACGCTCCATCGTCTCGTCGACGCTCAGCGTGGTCTGCGACAGCCACACGACCTTCGACGGGTCCCGCACCTCGACCTTCGCCGCGTCCTCGGCCGTGTCCACCAGCTGCACGTGCGTCGGCGCCTCGCCGGCGGTGCCCTCGACCTCCTCGTGGCCCTCGTGGCCGATCAGCAGGATGTCGTAGTCCTCACGCGCGAACCGGTTGACCTCCTTGTGCACCTTCGTCACCAGCGGGCACGTCGCGTCGATGGTGCGCAGGTTGCGCTCCTCCGCCTCCGCGCGCACGGCCGGTGACACCCCGTGCGCCGAGAACACGACGAGCTCGCCCTCGGGCACCTCCGACGTCTCCTCGACGAAGATGACCCCGCGCTCCCGCAGCGACTCGACCACGTGCCGGTTGTGCACGATCTCCTTGCGCACGTACACCGGGGGCCCGTACAGCTCCAGGGCCTTCTCCACGGCGACCACGGCGCGGTCGACGCCGGCGCAGTAGCCACGCGGCTTGGCCAGCAACACACGCTTGACGGGCTCGGAGACAGCAGTCATACGTCCAGGGTACGGGCCGCCCGGCAGGCGAACCCCGCCCCCACCGGGCACCCCTCGCCCGAATTGTGTGCATCCCGTCACGTCGCCACGCCGCGCCGGTTGGGCTGAACCGTCAAGGTGCGGCACGCTGTACCCATGAAGCCACTCCCGCTTCCCCTCCGCGTCGCGGCGGGCCTGGCCGTCACCGCCGCCGAACGCGCCCGCGACCTGCCGAAGACCCTGCTCGGCCTGCCCGTCACGGTGATCTCCGGCGTGCTCCAGTTCTCCATGCGGATGCAGCAGCACGTCACCGAGCTGGCCATCCGCGGCGACGACGCCCTCGCCTCGCTGCGCCCCGTCGAGGACGCCCCGAGCTGGGCCACCTTCGACGAGGACCTGCCCGCCGACCAGCCGACCGAACAGCCGCGCGCCGACCGCAACGGCCACCGCCCGGACGCGGTGCTCGCCGACGTCGGCGACAGCCCCTGGGAACAGGAGGAACGCGCGCTGGGCGAGGAGCACGTCGAGGGCGAGTTCGACAGCCCGGCCGCCACCGGCGAGGGTCCGCTCGGCCTGTCCAACTACGACGAGCTCACCCTGCCGCAGCTGCGCGCCCGCCTGCGCCGCTTCTCCCTCGAAGAGCTCGAAGAGCTGCTGGAGTACGAGCGCGCCCACGAGAACCGCGCGCAGTTCGTCGGCATGCTGGCCCGCCGCATCACCAACGTGCAGCGCGCCAACGCCACCGGGGACACCGAGGCGGAGTGAGCGCCGAACCCACCTCCGCGGAGAACCCGTGGCCGGTCCGCACCGTCGCGCGCAAGATCGCCGAGTGGATCAACCGGCTCGGCTCGGTCTGGGTCGAGGGCCAGGTCACGCAGATCAACGCCCGCCCCGGCACCCAGACCGCGTTCCTCACCCTGCGCGACCCGGCCGCCGACGTCTCCATGACCGTCACCTGCCCGACCGGCCTGCTGCGCGGCATCGAACCGCCGCTGCGGGACGGCGCCAGCGTCGTCGTCTACGCCAAACCGACGTTCTACCTGGGCCGCGGCACGATCTCGCTGCGCGCGACCGAGATCCGCGCGGTCGGCATCGGTGAGCTGCTCGCCCGCATCGAACGGCTGCGCCGCCTCCTCGCCGCCGAGGGCCTGTTCGCCAAGGAACGCAAGCGCCGCCTCCCGTTTCTGCCCAAGGGCATCGGCCTGATCACCGGCCGCGCGTCGGCCGCCGAACGGGACGTGCTGGTCAACGCGCACGCCCGGTGGCCGGCCGCGCCGTTCCAGGTGGTCAACACCGCCGTGCAGGGCGTGCAGGCGGTGCCGCAGATCGTCAAGGCGCTGAAGATGCTCGACGCCGACCCGTCCGTCGAGGTCATCGTCATCGCGCGGGGTGGCGGCAGCGTCGAGGACCTGCTGCCGTTCTCCGACGAGACCCTGTGCCGCGCGGTCGCCGCCGCGCGGACCCCGGTGGTCAGCGCGATCGGCCACGAACCGGACACGCCGCTGCTCGACCACGTCGCCGACGTGCGCTGCTCGACCCCGACCGACGCGGGCAAGCGCGTCGTGCCGGACGTCAAGGAGGAGACCGAGCGGGTCCGGCAGATGCGCGACCGGGCCCGCCGCGCGCTGCACGGCTGGGTGGACACCCAGTGCCGCCTGCTCGACCAGCTGCGCAGCCGCCCCGTGCTGGCCGATCCGCTCGGCCCGATCAACCGGCGCGCCGACGAGGTCGAGCTGCACCGGGAACGCGGCCGCCGCGCGGTGCTCAACCTGGTCTCGCACGAGCAGGCCGCCATCTCCGGCGCGCGCGGCAAGCTGACCGCGCTCGGACCGGCCGCGACCCTCGAACGCGGGTACGCGGTCGTGCAATACCGGGACGACGCAGGCAACCTCCAGGTACTCCGGCACATCTCTGAAGTAGCGGACGGAACTCCGCTGCGCGTGCGCGTCGTCGACGGAGCGGTGCACGCGGTCGCGAAATCCACCGAACCAGGGGAGTAGGAAGTGCTGCGTTCCGCTCGGGCGACGTTCCTCCCGCTCACCACGGACGCCGCGGCCCGGGCCGGGGCGCAGGCCGTTCTCGACCGGGCGGGCGCCGCCGAGGCCGCGGCAGGCGCCTGCTGGGCATCGCTGCTGGCCGGGTGCACCGTGCCGGGCCGCTGGGACCTGGACACGCGCCTGCGTCAGCTGTCGGAAGCGACCTCGGCCTTCGTGGGCGTGAAGTGGTGGTTCAACGAGGGCGCGCCGCACCGCAGGCGGGTCGCGCAGGCGCAGGGGTCGATCGAACTGGCGATCACCGAGGGTGACGGCCAGGAGTTCGCCACGGCCTTCGCCGGTTACGACCACGCGATGGCGAGCGCGGTAGTGTGCGCTCGTCGACCCGCGAGGAGCACAACCCGGTGACCGAAGAACTCGGCTATGAACAGGCCCGCGACCAGCTGATCGAGGTCGTCCGCGAGCTGGAGGCGGGCGGTTTGTCCCTGGAGCAGTCGCTGGCGCTGTGGGAGAAGGGCGAGCACCTCGCCAAGCTGTGCGAGCGTCACCTGGAAGGCGCGCGCGAGCGGATCGAGGACGCGCTCAAGTCCGTCGAGGACGAAACCAGCGACGAAGGGTGACATTCGCCATCACGACGCTGCCCTGCGAGCCCGCGCGAGTCTGAGAGAATCGTTACCCGCGCCAGCACGACCCTGGAGGGCAGCAATGACCAGCGGCACCCAGTCCCCGAGCTCGACCAGACGCAAAGAAGCGCCGGATCGCAACCTCGCGATGGAACTGGTGCGCGTCACCGAGGCAGCCGCCATGGCGGCGGGCCGCTGGGTCGGCAAGGGCGACAAGAACGCGGGCGACGGCGCGGCCGTCGACGCGATGCGCCAGCTCATCTCGACCGTGTCGATGCGCGGTGTGGTCGTCATCGGCGAGGGCGAGAAGGACGAAGCCCCGATGCTCTACAACGGCGAAGAGGTGGGCAACGGGGACGGCCCGGCCTGCGACGTCGCCGTGGACCCGATCGACGGCACGACCCTGATGTCCAAGGGCATGCCGAACGCGCTGGCGGTGCTCGCGGTCGCCGAGCGGGGCGCGATGTTCGACCCGTCGGCGGTCTTCTACATGGAGAAGCTGGCCGTCGGCCCCGAGGCCGCGGGCGTGGTGGACCTGTCCGCGCCGGTCGCGGAGAACATCCGCCGGGTCGCGAAGGCCAAGCACACCGAGGTCTCCGACGTGACGGTGTGCATCCTGGACCGCCCGCGGCACGAGCAGCTGGTCAAGGAGGTCCGCGAGGCGGGCGCCCGGATCCGGTTCATCTCCGACGGTGACGTGGCGGGCGCCATCGCCGCGGCCCGCCCGACCACCGGTGTCGACATGCTGTTCGGCATCGGCGGCACGCCGGAGGGCATCATCACCGCCTGCGCGATGAAGTGCCTCGGCGGCGAGCTGCAGGGCCGGTTGTGGCCGAAGGACGACGCCGAGCGCGAGAAGGCGATTGGCGCCGGGCACGACCTGGACCGCGTGCTCACCACCGACGACCTGGTGCGCGGCGACAACGTGTTCTTCTGCGCGACCGGCGTCACCGACGGCGACCTGCTGCGCGGCGTGCACTACCGCTCCGGCGGCGCGACGACCCAGTCGATCGTGATGCGCTCCAAGTCGGGCACGGTGCGGCTGATCGACGGCTACCACCGCCTGACCAAGCTCCGCGCGTACTCCTCCGTCGACTTCGACGGTGTCCTGACCGATGCCCCCGACGACGATGTGGTGCCACCGCTGCCGTGAAACGCCTCCTGCTGATCGCCGCCGCCTGCCTGCTCGCCGTCACCGGGGTGGTGCAGTCGGCGGCGGCCCGGCCGGACCTGGTCGGCGGCGTGTCCGCCGACCAGACCTACTCCTTCGTCGCGTCGCTGCAGACGACCGCGGGGAGACACTTCTGCGGTGCGTCCCTGATCTCGCCGCAGTGGCTGCTGACCGCGGCGCACTGCGTCCACGACCAGCCCGCGGGCACCTTCACCGCCCGGATCGGCAGCAACGACCGCACTCAGGGCGGTGAGGTCGCGAAGCCGGACCGGGTCATCACCCACCCGAACTACAACCCGAGCGGGGCGGGCGGGGACATCGCCCTGGTCCACCTGGCCGCCCCGGTGCAGGCCGCGCCGGTCGGGCTCGGCACGTCGGCCGCGGTGGGCACGTCGGTGCGGCTGCTGGGCTGGGGCCAGCTCTGCCCGACTCCGGGTTGCGGCGCCGCGCCGATCGACCTCCAGCAGCTGGACACGACGCTGGTCGACGCGGCCCGCTGCGCGGCCATCGATCCGGCGACCGAGCTGTGCACCGATTCGCCCGGTGGCACGGCCGGCGCCTGCTACGGCGATTCGGGCGGCCCGGAGCTGGTCCGGGCCGGTGACCGGTGGCTGCTGCTGGGCCTGACCAGCCGCTCCGGCAACAACGATCCGGCCTGCACGACCGCGCCGTCGATCTACACGTCGGCGCTGGCGTACACGCAGTGGATCACCGAGCAGACCGCGCCACCACCGCCCCCGGCACCCAGCCCAACGCCGACCCCGGCGCCCAGCCCCACGCCAACCCCGACTCCCACGCCGTCCCCCTCCCCCAGCCCGACGACGACCTCCACACCACCGCCACCCGCCTGACTCACAGGTTGCTGGAGTGCCCCGGGAACAGGTGCGCTTCCGGATCGAGGGTGACGGCGATGTTGTTGATCGCGGTTGCGGCTTCGCCGAACCCGGTGGCGATCAGCTTGACCTTGCCCGGGTAAGCGGCCACGTCACCGGCCGCGAAGACCCGTTCCACGCCGGTCGCCATGGTCGAGTCGACCCGGATGGCGCGCTGGTGGATGTCCAGCCCCCAGTTCTCGATGGGCCCGAGGTCGGCGGTGAACCCGAGCGCGGCCACCACCGCCTGCGCGGGCAGCACCACCGGCTCCTCGCCCTTGACCTGCACCTCGACCTCGGCGAGCGCGCCGTCCGGCCCCTCGCGCAGGGCGGTGACCTCGGCGTCGGTGATGATCCGCACCCCCAGTTCACGGGCCTGGTTGACGATCGACTCCGCGGCCCGGAACCTGGCGCGCCGGTGCACCAGCGTGACGCTCGACGCGAGCGGGTGCAGCGCCAGCACCCAGTCGAACGCCGAGTCGCCGCCGCCGACGACCACGACGTCCTGCCCCGCGTGCGCGTCCAGCGAGGGCACGAAGTGGACCATCCCCCGGCCGAGCCAGCCGTCCCCGGCAGGTAACGGCCGCGGCGTGAACTCGCCGATGCCCGCGGTGATCAGCACGGCCCTCGCGTGCGCGACCTCTCCGCCGTCCAGCACCACGTCCAGACCGTCGTCACCGCGGCGCAGCTCCTCGGCCTTGCGCCCGAGCAGGTAGGCCGGGTTCCACGGCGCGGCCTGTTCGACCAGCCCCTTGACCAGGTCGCGGCCGCGCACGGCGGGGAACCCGCCGACGTCGTAGATCAGCTTCTCCGGGTACATCGCGGTGACCTGCCCGCCGGCTTCCGGCAGCGAGTCGACGACCGCCGTCGACAACCCGCGGAACCCGGCGTAGTACGCGGCGAACAGGCCGGTCGGGCCCGCGCCGACGATCAGGACGTCCACTGACAGAGCCATGGGCCGCCGCCCTTCCGCCGTGATCCAAGTCACCACCGATCTAACCATTCCGGGTGCGCAAACACACGGAGCGAGCGCCCGGCGGAAGGGCCAGACTCGGGTTATGGCTGAACCTGAATACCGGATCGAACACGACACGATGGGCGAGGTGAAGGTGCCCGTCGACGCGCTGTACCGGGCGCAGACCCAGCGCGCCGTCGAGAACTTCCCGATCTCCGGCCGGGGCCTCGAGCGCGCCCAGATCCGCGCGCTCGGCCTGCTGAAAGCCGCGGCGGCGCGGGTCAACGCCCGGTTCGGCGTGCTGGAGGGCGACCTGGCGAACGCGATCGCGGCGGCGGCCGACGAGGTGGCCGAGGGCAGGCACGACGCGCACTTCCCCATCGACGTGTTCCAGACCGGGTCCGGGACCTCGTCGAACATGAACGCCAACGAGGTCATCGCGACCCTGGCGAGCCGCGCGCTGGGCAGCGACGTGCACCCGAACGACCACGTCAACGCCTCGCAGTCGTCGAACGACACGTTCCCGACGACGATCCACATCGCCGCCACCGAAGCGGTGCTGACCGACGTGATCCCGGCGTTGCAGCACCTCGCCGAGACCATCGAGGGCCGCGCCGCGGAGTGGCAGGACATCGTCAAGTCCGGCCGCACCCACCTGATGGACGCCGTGCCGATCACGCTGGGCCAGGAGGCTGGGGCGTGGGCGGCGCAGGTCCGGTTCGGCGTCGAGCGACTGGAGTCCGGGCTCGGCAGGCTGGGCGAGCTGCCCATCGGCGGCACCGCGGTCGGGTCCGGCCTGAACGCGCCGGAGGGCTTCGGCGCGGCGGTGGCCGAGGAGCTGGCGAAGGTGACCGGCCTGCCGCTGACCGAGGCACGCAACCACTTCGAGGCGCAGGCCAGCCAGGACAGCGTGGTCGAGACCTCCGGGCACCTGCGCACGGTCGCCGTGTCACTGGCCAAGATCGCCAACGACCTGCGCTGGCTCGGCTCCGGTCCGCGCACCGGCCTCGCCGAGCTGCAGCTGCCGGACCTGCAGCCGGGTTCGTCGATCATGCCGGGCAAGGTCAACCCGGTGATCCCGGAGGCGACGCTGCAGGTGGTCGCGCAGGTGATCGGCAACGATGCGGCGGTGGCCTACGCCGGTTCGCAGGGCAACTTCCAGCTCAACGTGAACCTGCCGGTGATCGCGCGCAACGTGCTGGAGTCGGCGCGCCTGCTGGCCGCGGTGTCCCGCCTGCTGGCCGACAAGGTGATCGTCGGGATCACCGTCAACGAGGAGCGAACCAAGGCCTACGCCGAGGGCTCGCCGTCGATCGTGACGCCGTTGAACAAGTACATCGGCTACGAAGAGGCGGCCGCGGTCGCGAAGCAGGCGCTCAAGGAGCTGAAGACGATCCGCGAGGTGGTCGTCGAGCGCGGCTACATCGAGCAGGGCAAGCTCACCGAGGCCCAGCTCGACGAGGCCCTCGACGTGCTCCGGATGGCGCGCGGCGGCAAGTGATCGGGTGGAGGCCACCCCGCCGCGGGTGGCCTCCACCAGGGATCAGCGCCGGCGCAGCGACTTGTCCGTGAGCGCGGGCGGCGTGTAGTCCGGGTCGACGGGGTTGAGGTCGACGCCCGGCGGGACGATCTCGTCGATCCGGTCCAGCACGTCGTCGTCGAGCACGAGGTCCGCGCCTGCCAGCAGGTCGGCGAGCTGCTCCGGCGTGCGCGGGCCGATGATCGCCGAGGTGACCGCCGGGTGCGACCGCACGAACGCGAGCGCCAGGTGCGTGAGCGGGCGGCCCAGGTCGGCGGCGACCTTCTTCAGCTCGTTGGTGGCCGCCAGCTTCGCCGCGTTCCCGGGCAGGGCCGGGTCGAACTTGTGGTTCTGCAACGCGACCCGTCCGGCCTGCAAGTCCACATCGGACGGTGTGGAGTACCGACCGGACAGCCAGCCCGCGGACAGCGGTCCCCAGGTCAGCACCCCCATCCCGTAGCGCTGCGCGGTCGGCAGGACGTGCGCCTCGATGCCCCGGTTGAGGATCGAGTACGGCGGCTGCTCGGTGCGGAACCGCACGTGCCCGCGCCGCTCCGCGACCCACTGCGCCTCGACGATCTGCTCGGGCGGGAAGACCGACGACCCGATTGCGCGCACCTTGCCCGCCCGCACGAAGTCCGACAGCGCCGACAGGGTCTCGTCGATGTCGGTGTTGGGGTCGGGGCGGTGCACCTGGTAGAGGTCGACGTGGTCGACGCCGAGCCGGCGCAGGCTGTCGTCCAGCGCCCGGGTCAGCCAGCGGCGGGAGCTGCTGCCGGGCCTGTTCAGGCCGTAGAAGTGCCCCTTGGTCGCGAGGACGACGTCGTCGCGGCGCCCCTTGAGCGCCTTGCCGACGATCACCTCGCTCTCGCCGTCGGAGTAGATGTCGGCGGTGTCGACGAAGTTGATGCCCGCGTCGAGCGCCGTGTGGATCATGCGGACCGACTCGTCGTGGTCGCGGTTGCCCCACGCGCCGAACATCATCGCGCCCAGCGTGTACTCGCTGACCTCGATACCGGTGCCGCCGAGAATCCGTCGTCGCATTTCGAGTTCCTCCTCTGGTGTGTGGTGTCCAAGTTCGCCGCGGACGAGGAGGGGGACCAGGCAACGCTTGACCTGGGTCTGGCAGTACCAGGCAACGGGTGCGCGGATCCGGATACTGGAGGCGTGGACGGAGCTGATTTCGGAGCGTTCCTCAAGGCCCGCCGCGCTGCGCTGGACCCGCGCGACGTGGGACTGCCGCAGGGGGTGACGCGGCGACGGGTCGCCGGGCTGCGCCGCGAGGAACTGGCGCAGCTGGCCGGGATCAGCGTCGACTACCTGACCCGCCTGGAGCAGGGCCGTGCGCGGAACGTGTCGGACGAGGTGCTGGATTCACTCGCCAGGGCGTTGCGCCTCAACCCGGACGAGTGCGCTTACCTGCACAACCTCGCGTCACCGCGCCTCAAGCGGACCGGGCGGTGCCCCGTGCAGCAGGTGCGGCCGGCGGTGCAGCAACTGCTCGACGCCATGTCGGTGCCCGCCTTCGTCTTCGGCCGCTACCTCGACGTGCTGGCGTGGAACCCGATGGGCGGCGCGATCGCGTTCGACTTCGGCTCGCTGCCGCCGCAGGAGCGCAACCTGCCGAAACTGTTCTTCCTCGGCGAGGACGAGGCACGCGCCCTGCACCCCGAGTTCGACCAGGTCTGCGAGGAGCTGGTGGCGAACCTGCGTGCCGAGGCCGGCCGGTGCCCCGGCGATCCGCGCCTGGCCCAGCTGATCGGCGAGCTGTCACTGGGCAGCGACCTGTTCCGCCACCTGTGGGCCGGGCACCACGTGCGGGAGAAGGCACACGGCCACAAGCGGATCCACAACCCGCTGGTCGGCGAGCTGCACCTGCGGTACGAAACGCTGCGCCTGCCGGACGAACCGGACCAGGCGATCGTCACCTACACCGCCGAACCAGGCTCGGAGTCCGAGCGCGCGCTGGGCCTGCTGGCCAGCTGGATCGCCACCGACGACATCGATCAGGCCACGTTGCGCCGCGCGGCGGGCGGCTGATACTTCCGGGACTGCGCCGACGGCTCGGCGAGGTCCCGGCCGGTCTCGCCGGTGCTGGTGCGGCTCGCCGGTTCGGCACCGGCCCGGTTGCCCGGCCACGGCCGCCGGCCGTCGCGGCGCGCCACCAGCACCGCGCAGAACAGGCCGAACAGCAGCGGCAGGTGGCTGGCCAGCCGTTCCCAGCCGACCCGGCCGGCGACCAGGTCCAGCACGGACAACCCGACGAGCACCGCGGCGAAGCTGAGCAGGACCGGCAGCTGGCTGCGTGCCTGCCGCGGCTTCGCGGCCGCCCACAGCAGGGCGATCGCGATGGCGAAGTTGAACGCCGCGGCCTCGTGTTCGAGGTGCGATCCCGGCTGAACGGCCATCCCGTCGGCCATCCGCTGGGGCACGAACAACAGCGACACCACGATGGACAACTGGGCGATCGCGGTGAGGACCAGCGCCAGCCGCGGCCAGTCGAGCCGCACCGGCCGGGCGGTCGCGGGCGCGTGGGCGAGCACTCGCGCCGACACGTCCGGCGACGCGGCGGCCGGCTCGAGGCGCACCAGGCGCGTCACCGCCGCCGCCTCGTCCTGCCAGGTCAGACAGGCCGCGCAGCGCGAGACGTGCTCGTCGAGCGCCACCGGATCCACCCCGGGGTCCTCGCCGTCGAGATTGGCGGAGATCGCCTCGCGCGCGGTTGCACAGTCCATATTTGCATTGTCGTCCGCGCGCACTGGATGGTTCCCCTCACCGCTCCGGATTCTGGGACCGGTTGGGATTTCACAGACCTGTGATGTTTCCTTGACGCCGGATGCCGCGGAGGCCATAAGGTCATCGGTCAGGGCCCGCACCGTCAGGCCGCACTGGGAGGAACGCGAACGTGGACGACGACGAGATCACCCGGGACGCCTTCCTGGCGGCGCGCGGCGATCGGGTGGCCGCCGAGCGCTTCGTGTCCGCCACCCAACGACAGCTGCACCGCCTGCTGACCTACCTGTCCAACCCCGGCGTCGCCGAGGACCTGGTGCAGGAGACCTACCTGCGCGCCTTCGCCGCCCTGCCGTCGTTCGCAGGCCGGTCGCCCGCCCGGATGTGGCTGCTGTCGATCGCCAAGCGCGTCGCCGCCGACCACCTGCGCGGCACCCGCCGCCGCCCGCAGACCAGCCAGGTCGACGACTGGGTGGCCACCGCGGAGCAGAGCGGCGCCCAGACGCCGGACCACGGCCGGCTCGTCGTGCTGCGCAAGCTGATCGCCGAGCTGGAGCCGGAGCGCCGCGAAGCGTTCGTGCTCACGCAGGTGATCGGGCTGTCCTACGCCGACGCGGCGGAGGTGTGCGACTGCGCGGTCGGCACCATCCGGTCCCGCGTGTTCCGGGCCCGCGAGGACCTGACCGCCGCGCTCAGCTCGAACGGGCGGGCGGCCTCACTCGGCTGAGCTCCACCGGTGCTCGACCCTGGCGAGCCGCCAGTACGCGATCGCGGCCGCCCACACCACCACGAACAACCCGACGACGATGTAGCCGACGCTGTCGAGGTCGATGTCCGCGATCCAGTCGATCAGCGCGCCCGACCAGCCCAGGTCGTCCCTGGCCACACCGACCAGCTCGATCGTGCCGATGACCAGCGCCACCGCGACGGACAGGCCGGTGATCGTGAGGTTGTAGTAGATCTTGCGGACCGGGTTGGCGAACGCCCAGTCGTAGGCGAAGTTCATGAACGTGCCGTCGAGCGTGTCGAACAGGCTCATGCCGGCGGCGAACAGCAGCGGCAGGCACAGGATCGCGTACCAGGGCAGGCCCGCCGCCGCGCCGGACCCGGCCAGTGCCAGGAGCAGCACCTCGGTCGCGGTGTCGAATCCGACGCCGAACAGCAGCCCGACCAGGTACATCTGGCCCGGGCGGCGGATCGAGCGGGTGAGCCTGCCGAGGAAGCGGTTGACGAACCCGCGCGAGTCGAGCCGCGCCTCCAGCTCGGCCTCGTCGAAGCGGCCGCGGCGCAGCTCGCGCCACACCTTCCAGATGCCGATCAACGCGACCAGGTTCAGGATGCCGATCAGGTACAGGAACCCGCCGGACGCTCCGGTGGAGATCACGCCGAGCACCTTGTGCGCGGACGAGCCGTCCTCGGTCCAGCTCAGGATGCCCTTCGCGCCGATCGCGACGAGCACCGCCAGCACGACGACCACGGTGGAGTGCCCCAGCGCGAACCAGAACCCGACCGAAACCGGGCGCTGGCCCTCGGCCATCAGCTTGCGGGTGGTGTTGTCGATCGCGGCGATGTGGTCGGCGTCGAACGCGTGCCGCATGCCGAGCGTGTACGCCGTCAGCCCCAGCCCGAAGCCGAACACCTGCGCGCCGACGGCGTAGTGCCCGGGCACCACGAGCAACGCGAGAATCCCGAACGCGACCGCGTGCAACACGACGATCGCCAGCAGCAACAGACCCGTGCGGTAGGTGTCCTGCCTGCGCCAGGACATGGTGGGTGAAGTCCCCATGGAGACCGCCTTCCAGCACCTCGTGGATGGTCCAACGTGCCGTGGCCGGTCTCCTGGCTTCGGATCGACATCCGCGGCCCGCCTTCCCGGACTCGCGTCCAGTGGCTGTCCCGGGCCGGGACTTCCCGTTCACAGTGGCGAGGGCCGCGCCGGTTTCACACCGGACTTCCCGAGCACCACGGCCCGCTCACGGTACGTTTCGGCCTCGCGGCGGGGCAAGAGCCATCCCGGTGACCGGCGCCCTACCGCCGGGACGCCGAGTTGTGCTGCGCCGCCGTCGCTTCGTCCACCAGCGACTTCGCGACGCGTTTGGCCGTGGCGACCGCCGTCGGCGCGACCTCCAGCGACGCCGCGACCGTCGCGCCCTCGACCAGGACGAGCAGCGCCTCCGCCAGCCGTGCCGGGTTCCGCGCGCCCGCGTCCGCAGCCAGATCCCGCAGGTAGCCCAGCAACCACTGCTTCGACGCCGCGATCACCTGCCGGCCGGGGTGGTCGGCCGACGGCAGTTCGGCGTGCGCGTTGACGAACGCGCAGCCGCGCGTGTTCTCGGTGTCGAGCCAGTCGGCGAGCGCGTCGAACACCCTGAGCAGCTTCTCGGCCGGAGTCGTCCGGGAGCCGGCGAAGGAGCGCACCCGCTCCCGCCACCGCTCGTCCCGGCGGCGCAGGTAGAGCGCGACCAGGTCGGCCTTGGAGCCGAACCGGTCGTACAGGGTCTTCTTGGTGACCCCGGCCTCGGCGGCGATCGTGTCCACACCGACCGCGTGGATCCCGTTGTCGTAGAACAGTTTCCCGGCGACCGTGAGGATCCGTTCGGCGGCCGGGGTCAGCGGCTTGTCCGTCTCCACGACTTGACAGTACACCGACCGGTATAGCTACCGTGGACTATACAGACCGGTATACCTGTGCGGGAGGGTGCATGCGGGGGAACGTCGTCGCCGGAAGCGGTTTCGTCCTGTTCTGGAGCTCCGGGTTCGTCGGCGCGACGCTGGGCGCCAGGTCCGGCGGCGCGGTGTCCCTCCTGGCCTGGCGGTTCCTGGCCGCGGGGCTGCTGCTCGGCGTGTGGTGGGTGGTCCGGCGGCGCTCGATGCGGCCGCGCGACGCCGCGATCCAGGCCGGTCTCGGTGCGCTCTCCCAGGGCGCGTACCTGTACTGCGTCTACGCGGCGGCCGACCTCGGCGTGGCCGTCGGGACGTCCGCGCTGATCGCGGCGCTGCAGCCGATCGTCGCGGTGGTGCTGAGCCAGTTCGTGCTGGGCGAGCGCGCGGGCGCGCTGCGGTGGGCCGGGCTGGTCGGCGGGCTGGCCGGGGTGGCGCTGGTGGTCGGCGACAACCTGTCCGGCCGCCCCGGCACCCCGCCGCTGGCCTACGCGCTGCCGTTCCTGGCGATGCTCGCACTGGTCGCGGCCACGCTCATCGAACGCAAGACGGCCTCCGCCGTGCCGCTCTGGGACGGGCTGGTGGTGCAGTGCGTGACCAGCGCGGTGCTGTTCACCGGCATCGCGGCGGCCACCGGGCAGCTGGTCGCGCCGGCGGATCCGGACTTCTGGGTCGCGGTCGGGTGGGTCGTCGTGTTTTCCACGTTCGGGGGATATGGCTGCTACTGGCTGGTCCTTCGTCGTAGCTCGGTGACGACCGTGTCCGGCCTGCTGTACCTCACACCGCCTACCACGATGATCCTCGCCTGGCTCATGTTCGACGACACGATCACGCTGCGTGGCCTGCTCGGGCTGGTCGTCTGTCTCGGCGCGGTCGCGCTGGTCCTGCGTCCCCGGAAATTGTCGGTGGGGCGGGAGATGATGTCCGCATGTTGCTCGCCGACGTCGTCACAGCCTCCGCCTCGCTAGCGGCCACCCGCTCGCGCAAGGCGAAGATCGCGACGCTGGCGGACCTGCTCAACCGCGCGGACGAGCGGGAGCTGCCCGCCGTGGTCGCCTTCCTGACCGGACGGCCCACCCAGGGCCGGATCGGGACGGGGTGGCGCACGCTGGCCGAGCTGGGCGCGCGCCCGGCTGACGAACCGAACCTGACCGTGGCCGGGGTCGACGAGGTCCTCGGCGAAGTGGGAGCCGCTTCGGGCAGCGGGTCGGCCAGGCGCCGGGCCGGCCTGCTGACGGAGTTGTTCTCCCGCGCCACCGAAGCCGAACAGCAGTTCCTCTTCCGCCTGCTCACCGGTGAGCTGCGGCAGGGGGCGCTGGAGGGCGTGATGCTCGACGCGATCGCGGCGGCGGCGGACGTGCCCGCCGAAGCGGTCCGGCGCGCGTTCATGCTGTCCGGGCAGCTGCCGGTCACCGCCGCGGCCGCGGTCACCGGTGGCGAGGCCGCGCTCGGCGGCTTCGGGCTGGAGCTGGGGCGTCCGCTGCGGCCGATGCTGGCGTCCCCGGCCGAATCGCTCGACGAGGCGGTGCGCGAGCACCCGTCCGCCATTGTCGAGTACAAAATGGACGGAGCGCGGATACAGGTGCACCGCGACGGCGACGAGGTGCACGTCTACACGAGAACGCTGCGCGAGATCACCCAGCACGTGGGCGAGCTGGTGTCCCTGGTGCGCGCACTGCCGTGCCGGTCGGTGGTGCTCGACGGGGAGACGCTCGCGCTGACCGACGACGGCAGGCCACGGCCGTTCCAGGAGACGATGAGCCGGTTCGGCAGCACGCGCGAGGAGCAGGTGCGTGCGTTGCTGCTGCAGCCGTACTTCTTCGACTGCCTGCACCTGGACGGCACGGACCTGCTCGACAAACCGTTGCGGGAGCGCAACGAGGCGCTGCGCCGGGTGGCCGGCGAGCACCTCATCCCGGGGCGGACGGAACCGTCCGATCCGGACGCGATCCTCGCGGCCGCCCTCGACGCCGGGCACGAGGGCGTGATGGTGAAAGCGCTCGACTCGCCGTACGCGGCGGGGCGGCGGGGCCGGGCGTGGCTGAAGGTGAAGCCGGTGCACACGCTCGACCTCGTCGTCCTCGCCGCGGAGTGGGGCCACGGCCGCCGCACCGGGTACCTGTCGAACCTGCACCTCGGCGCACGCGACCCGGACGGCGGCCCGCCGATCATGGTGGGCAAGACGTTCAAGGGCCTCACCGACGAGCTCCTGGCGTGGCAGACCAGGACGTTCCAGGAGATCGAGACCCACAGGGACAAGTGGACCGTGCACGTCCGGCCGGAGCTGGTGGTCGAGATCGAACTGGACGGCGCTCAGGTCAGCACGCGCTACCCGGGCGGTGTCGCACTGCGTTTCGCCCGCGTGGTGCGCTACCGCCCCGACAAGGACCCAGCCGAGGCGGACACCATCGACGCCGTCCGCGCGACGCTCCGGGGGTGATGCTCGAAGAGACGCTGGGCCGCCTCGCCAAGAGCCGAAAACCGCGCTGCCGCAACACCCCCTGCCCGACACCCGGGCCGGACCACCACCGCCCGACGGCGACCTTCCTGCGCGCAACGAGCCGAAAACCTTGATACGGCAACACTTCCTGCCAGCGCCAAGGCCGGACCGTCACCACCCGCCCACACGCCCCAACTCGCCGACAGCCCAACCCCACCATCACACCCGGCCGAGGAAGATCGGGTTCGTCATCGCCGCCATGGCGCCGAAGTTGAGACCAGCCGACAACGCGGGAGCACCCGCCGAACCATCAGCAAGGGGGTGACGCACCTCAGCACGCACATAAGCCGTCACCGCGGGCGTGGTCAGCCACGTCACGCTGCCGGTACCCGAAGCGGGAAGGCTCTGCTGGAACACCTGGCCCTCGTCGGTGATCAGCCGCACGGTCCCGTTCGGCACGCCCGACACGTCCAGCCGCACGGCGACCCTGTCCCCGGCCGCCACGGCGAGACGATCGCCGATGCCGGCGGCCTGGCCGCGCGGTCCGGTCGCGGCGAGTGACAGGTCGACCGCGGCCGACTCGGCGATCCAGCTGCGCCCGGCCTTGATCCCGTCGAGGATCGCGTCCCGGGTGAGCGCATCGGCGAGAACGACGGTCTGCGGCAGGCCGATCGTCTGGCCGGGGTTGTGCGCGTCGCTGTTGCCCATCGCGGGCAGCCAGCTTCCCTTGCCGCGCACGGATTCCACCAGGGTGTTGTCCCATTCGGACACGGCGGCGTCGTCGTCCCACGTCCACGGGCCGTTCCACACCTCGACCGCGTCGAAGCCGGTGTAGCCGAACTTGAAGTTGCACCCGACCCACGGGCAGTACGGGTGCGCGGCGACGCAGAGGCCGCCGGAGCGGTGCACCGCACGCTGGTACTCGGGCAGTTCGCCGTCGCGGGACCGGTACCGCCAGTCGACGAACTGGCCGGGCCGCAAGCCGAGCGCGAGCCAGTGGCCGTTGCGGGTGGTGACCTCCTCGCCGAGCATGATCAGCAGGTCGTCGCCGGAGAACTCGCCCCACACCCCGTGCGAGGACGACGTGTTGTGGTCGGTCGAGGTGATGAAGTCCAGCCCGGCTTCCCGCGCGCCGGCGGCCACCTCCGCAGGCAGGCGCTTGCCGTCCGAGTGCACGGTGTGCAGGTGGCAGTCGCCGCGGTACCACTGGCGGCCGCGCGTGCGGGTGCGCTCGGACGGGTAGTTCGGGCGGTACGGCGCGCCCGCCGGGCCGTGGGTGAGCGTCACCTCGACGCGGTAGTTCAGCCCCTGCGGCGCGATCGTGTACGGGCCGAGGACGATGTGCCAGGTGCCGGGCGTGACGTCACCGGGCAGGTAGCCGGGCGTGGCCTCGGTGCGGCTGATCGAGAAGCGGTCGCGGAAGCCGCCGGACCAGCCGCGGAAGCCGTCGCCACCGAGAGCGGTGCCGCGGCTGTCGAAGATGCCGATGTCACACGAGTTGCCGGGCGTCCCGCTGGGCACCGTCGGCTTGTCATAGGTGTAGACCACCGACAGCTGGCTCACCCCGGCCGGTACCTCCACCGGCAGGTAGACGAAGTCCGCGGTGCCCGGCTCGAACCGGCCGGTCAGCACCTTGGTCTCGGCCTGGCCCTCGGCGGCCTCGGCGAACGCCACCGGTGCGAGCGTCACCGCGCCGGCCACCGACGCCGCCTGCAGGAAACCGCGTCGGGAAACTCCGCAACCCATGCACATGCGGCCATGTCATCAGCGGCGGATGACCTTCGCGAGCCGGCTGCCCGTACACCGCGTGTCCAGAACCTGAACGAACGTGACACTTCCGTGCTTAGGTTCGGCTAAGCTAAGTTGCAGAGCGTGAACGCGATCATGTCACCCTCGGTGACCAGGACCACGCCGCGCCGGCTGTTGCTCCTGGTGTCCCTGCTGGTGGCGTTGGTCGTCGCAGTCGCGTTGAGCCTGGTCCTGGGCAGCAACCACCTCGGCCTCGGCACCGCCGTCCGGGTGCTGCTGCACGACGACGGCAGCGAGGCGGCGACGATCGTGCGTGACGTGCGCCTGCCACGCACCGCGCTGGGGGTGCTCGTCGGTGTCGCGCTCGGCGCCGCCGGCGTCCTCATGCAGGGGCACACCCGCAACCCGCTGGCCGATCCCGGCCTGCTCGGCATCAACGCCGGTGCCGCGCTCGCGGTGGCGCTGGCCGCGCAGTTCCTCGGGGTGGTCGATCCAGGCGGCCAGGTGTGGTTCGGTTTCGCGGGGGCGCTGATCGCGACGGCCGCGGTGTTCGCGATCGGGTCGAGCGGGCGGCAGCTGAGCCCGGTGCCGATGGCGCTGGCCGGGGCGGCCGTGATGGCGTTGCTGTCGACCTTCACGTCGTTGGTGATCCTGAGCGACAACCCGACGCTGGACGTCTACCGCCGCTGGGTGGTGGGCTCGATCAGCGGCCGCGACGCGAGCATCAGCCTCGGGATCCTGCCGTTCGTGGTGGCCGGGCTGGTGCTGGCGATGCTGAACACGCGGGCGCTGAACGCGGTCTCGCTGGGCGAGGACACCGCGCGCGGGCTGGGCCAGTCGGTCGCGGCGAGCCGCCTGGTCGGCCTGGCGGCGGTGACGCTGCTGGCCGGCGCCGCGACTGCTGCCGCCGGGCCGATCGCCGCGCTCGGCCTGATCGTCCCGCACGTGGTGCGCACCGTGACCGGCCCGGACCACCGGTGGCTGCTCCCGTGTGCCGCCCTGGCCGGCGCGGTGCTGCTGCTGCTCGCGGACGTCGCGGGCCGCCTGATAGCCGCCCCAGCGGAAATCCCGGCCGGCATCACGCTGGCCATCCTCGGCGGCGGCGCATTCGTGCTGATCGCCCGCCGCACCCGGCTGGTGAAGCTCTGATGCACACCAACGCCCCGCCCGCGAGGCCAGTGCCACCGCGCCCGCCGGCCATCCGAGCGCAGCCGCGGCGCAACCCCCACCCAGCATCACGCCGCCCATCCTCGGCAGCGGCGCCTTCGCACGACGCCCGCACCAGGCTGGTGAAGCTCTGATGCCACACACCCGCCCCGCACCCGCGACCCGACACGCAGTCGCAGCCAGTGCCACACCGCCCGCCGGCCACACCACCGCGGCGGCGGCGCAGCCCCCGACGGGAATCACGCCGCCCATCCTCGGCAGCGGCGCATTCGTGCTGATCTCCCGCCGCACCCGACTGGTGAAGCTCGGATGCCACACACCCAACCCACCCGAGCGCCCCGACACACAGCCAGCGCCACCCCAACCACCCGAACGCGACCGCGGCGCAACCCCCGGCCGGCATCAGGCCGGCCATCCTGCGACAGCAGCGCGTTTGCACGACATCCGCACCAGGCTGGTGAAGCTCTGATGCCACACACACGCCCCGCACCCGCAACCCGACACGCAGTCGCAGCCAGTGCCACACCGCCCGCCGGCCACACGACAGCGGCCGCGGCGGCGCAACCCCCAGCCAGCATCACGCCACCCATCCTCGGCAGCGGTGCCTCCGCACGCCGTCCGCATCACAGCACCGCACCCACGTGCTGGTCCGCTTCCGATCGCCCCCACGCAGCCCGTTCGGCGGGCCTTGTCACCCGCGGAGGCGGGCACGCATGACCACCACCCTCGGCGTGCGGTGGAACACCCGCGCGGCCACCGTCTGCCTCATCGTGCTCGTGGCTCTCCTACTGGTCACCGCGGTGGGCGTGACCTTCGGTGAGTACCCCATCCCGCTCGGCCGGCTGCCCGAGCTGCTCACCGGCGGCGGGCACCGCATCGACCGGCACATCCTGTTCGACCTGCGCGTCCCGCGGGCGGTCACCGGGTGCCTGGCCGGCGCGTGCCTCGCCATGGCCGGGGCCCTCACCCAGACCATCTCCCGCAACCCGCTCGCCACCCCGGACATCCTCGGCGTCACCGGGGGCGCCTCTGCGGCCGCGGTCGCGGTGATCGTCTTCGGGGGCGGCGTCTACAGCCTCGCCAGCGGGATCACCACCATCGGCGTGCCCGTGGCCGCGCTCGTCGGGGGTCTCGTCGCCGCCGCGGCCGTCTACGGCTTCTCCTGGCGCCACGGCGTCGACGGCTTCCGGCTGGTGCTGGTCGGCATCGGCTGCGGCGCCGTCCTCACGGCGCTCACCAGCTGGCTCCTCATCCTCGCCAGCATCAACAGCGCCGCGCAGGCCACGGTGTGGCTCGTCGGCTCGATCAGCGCCGTCAGCTGGGACCAGGCGATCCCCCTGCTCATCCTCGCCGCGCTGCTCATCCCGGCCGCGCTCACGCTGCCCCGCACCCTCGCCGTCACCCAGCTCGGCGACGACGCGGCCGCCGGGCTGGGCGTGCGCATCCAGGCGTCCCGGCTGGGCACGATCAGCGTGGCCGTCGGGCTCACCGCGGCCGCGGTCGCCGCCGCCGGGCCGATCGGCTTCGTCGCGCTGGTCACCCCGCAGATCATGCTGCGCCTCACCGGCGGGTCCCGCCCACCGCTGGTCGCGTCCGCGCTCGGCGGCGCCCTGCTCGTCCAGGCCTCCGACCTGCTCGGCCGCACCGCGTTCAGCTGGGAGGTCCCGGTCGGCCTGATCACGGCCGCCATCGGCGCCCCCTACCTCATCTGGCTCCTCCTCCGACGACGTTGACCCCGAAGAAAGGTGACTCCATGACAGCGACCCGCCGGACCTTCCTCACCGGCAGCCTGGCCGTGGCCGCGACCGGACTGCTCGCCGCGTGCGGTTCGAGCGGATCGGACTCGGCCGCGAGCGGCGGTGCCTGGTCCTTCACCGACGACCTGGGAACCAAGGTCGACCTCGACGCCCGCCCGACGCGCATCGCCGGCCTCAACGACGCCATCGCATCCCTGTGGAACTACGGCATCACGCCGGTCGCCTCGTTCGGCTACACCGGCCTCGCCGACGACGTGAACTTCACCGGCCGCGACCTCAGCCAGGTCAAGGAGGTCGGCCGCACCTACGGCGAGATCGACATCGAGGCACTCGCCGCCGCCAAGCCGGACCTGATCCTCACCCACGCCTACCCCGTGGACAGCACGGGCAAGATCGACCCGACCCAGCCGCTGTACGGGTTCAAGGACGTCACCCAGCAGCAGGCCGTCGCCGAGATCGCGCCGATCGTCGCGCTGAAGATGGCCGGCTCCGCGACCAACGTCGTCGACCGGACCGTGGAGATGGTCAAGGCGCTGGGCACCGAGCCGGCCGCGGACGCCAAGCAGGCCTACGAGACCGCCCGCACCAGGTTCAAGAACGCCGCAGGCAAGGGCCTCACCGTGATGGCGGTCGCCGCCTACCCCGGCGACGGCGTCTACATCTGCAAGGCAGCCGACGACCCGGCGCTGCGCAGCTACACCGAGCTCGGCCTGACCTACCCCGACCCGGGCGGCTCGAAGTACTACTGGGAGCAGGTCAGCTGGGAGAACATCGGCAAGTACCCGGCCGACGTGGTGCTGTACTCGCTGCGCGCGATGGACAAGGACACGCTCATGCAGCAGGCCACGTTCGCCCGCACGCCGGCGGCCGCCGCCGGGCAGGTGTTCCCGTGGGAGTTCTCGTCGATGGACTACGTGGCGCAGGCCCGCACGCTGAACAACCTCGCCGCGAACCTGGAGGCGTCCCGCAAGGTCGTCTGAACCCGGCGGTCGGCCAACACGGCAACCGGGACGGCAAACACGGCGCCGGAGCGGCGAACACGGCGCGCGCGGCGTCCGCCAGCGGTGGCGCTGTGCTGGCCGCCGGTGGCGCTGTGCTGGCCGCCCGGGGCGGCATGTCGAGCGGGCACGGTGGTGCCTTGGCCGCCGGTGGCGCTCTTGGCCGCCGGTGGCGCTGTGCTGGCCGCCCGGGCGGCATGCCGGGCGGGCACGGTGATGCCTTGGCCGCCGGTGGCGCCGTGTTGGCCGCCGGTGGCGCTGTGCTGGCCGCCCGGGTGGCATGTCGAGCGGGCACGGTGATGCCTTGGCCGCCGGTGGCGCCGTGTTGGCCGCCGGTGGCGCTGTGCTGGCCGCCCGGGCGGCATGTCGAGCGGGCACGGTGGCGCCTTGGCCGCCGGTGGCGCCGTGTTGGCCGCCGGTGGCGCCGTGTTGGCCGCCGGTGGCGCTGTGCTGGCCGCCCGGGCGGCATGTCGGGCGGGCACGGTGGTGCCTTGGCCGCCGGTGGCGCCGCCTTGGCCGCCGGGGCGGCATGTCCGCCGGGCGCGGTGGGTTCGCCGCGGCGCGTCAGCTCAGCCGCGGGGTGCGGAGGTTCTCCGGCGCCTCCGCGCCTTCCCGAGCCCACGCGACCAGCGCGGCCACGTCGATCCCGTGCGGGGACTCCGCCGCGTAGGGCTCGATCGCCGTGGCGCCGCGGGTCAGCAGTGACACCGCGCCCTTCGCGTTGCCGCGTGCGGCGTGCGTCAGTCCGACCGCCAGCTGCGCCAGTCCCTTCCACAACCCGCGGTCCGGGCCGTCGGAGGACTTCCACGCGTCCTCGAACACCTCGTGCGCGTGGAACGGTCTGCCGGCGTCCAACAGGCGCTGGGCCTCCTCCACCGTCTCCGCCGGGGTGCGCGCGATGCCCTCCGGCTGGCGCTCCACCCCCGGCGTCCCGTACGGCAGCGGCCGCCCCAGCCCGTCGCGCGGGCGGGCGTTTCGCGGCTTGCCCTCGGCGTCGCGGTCCCGATCGGCCATGGCGCCGATTGTGCCGTAGTCTGGGGACTCGTGCGTTTTCTCGATGGCCACGGGCCCGCTCACGACCTCACTTACGACGACGTCTTCCTCGTGCCCAACCGCTCGGCCGTGGAATCGCGCTTCGACGTCGACCTGTCCACCGTCGACGGCACCGGCGCCACGATCCCGATCGTCGTCGCCAACATGACCGCCGTCGCGGGGCGGCGGATGGCCGAGACCGTCGCGCGGCGCGGCGGGCTCGTCGTCCTGCCGCAGGACGTCGACCCGGCCGCGGTCGCCGACATCGTCGGCTGGATCAAGAGCCGCCACACCACCTGGGACACCCCGCTGGTCCTCACCGGCGGTGACGCGGTCGCCGACGCCCTCAACCTGATCGGCAAGCGCGCGCACGGCGCCGTCGTCGTGGTCGACGAGGACGGCCGCCCGCAGGGCATCGTCGACGAGGCCGCCTGCACGGGCGTCGACCGCTTCGCGCGCGTCGCCGAGGTCGCCTACGAGCCGCCCGTGACCTGCCCGCTCGACACCCCCTCCCGCGAGGTCTTCGAGCGCCTGCACGCCGCGGGCGCCCAGATCGCGCTGGGTGTGGACGCCGACGGCAAGCTCGCCGGGATCCTCACCCAGACCGCGGCGCTGCGCGCCGACATCTACACCCCGGCCGTGGACGCCCAGGGCAGCCTGCGGGTCGCCGCCGCCGTGGGCATCAACGGCGACGTCGCCGCCAAGGCCGAGTCGCTGCTGGCCGCGGGCATCGACACGCTCGTGGTCGACACCGCGCACGGCCACCAGGAGAAGATGATCGCCGCGCTGAAGGCCGTCCGCTCGGTCTCGCCCGCGGTGCCGGTCGTCGCCGGCAACGTGGTCACCGCGGAGGGCACCCGCGACCTCATCGACGCGGGCGCGGACGTGGTCAAGGTCGGCGTCGGCCCCGGCGCGATGTGCACCACGCGGATGATGACCGGCGTCGGCCGCCCGCAGTTCTCCGCGGTGCTGGAGTGCGCGAAGGCCGCCCGCGAGCTGGGCAAGCACGTGTGGGCCGACGGCGGCGTCCGCCACCCCCGTGACGTCGCGCTGGCCCTCGCCGCCGGCGCGTCCGCGGCGATGGTCGGTTCCTGGTTCGCCGGCACCCACGAATCCCCCGGCGACCTGCGGTACGACGAGCACGGCCGTCCCTACAAGGAGTCGTTCGGCATGGCGTCGAAGCGGGCCGTCGGCGCACGCACGCGCACCGACAACGTGTTCGAGCGCGCCCGCAAGGCCCTGTTCGAGGAGGGCATTTCGTCGTCGCGGATGCTGCTCGACCCGCAGCGCCCCGGCGTCGAGGACCTGATCGACGAGATCTGCTCGGGTGTCCGCTCCGCGTTCACCTACGCGGGCGCGCGGGACATCGAGGACTTCCACCGCCGCGCGGTGCTGGGCATCCAGTCGGCCGCCGGCTTCGCCGAAGGGCGGCCGCTGCCCGCCGGCTGGTGAGGAACGGGGCCGCCTCACCCGAGGCGGCCCCGCCCACCCTTACCCGTGGTCCTCCAGCATCTCCGTGACCAGCGCGGCGATCGGCGACCGCTCCGAGCGGGTCAGGGTGACGTGCGCGAAGAGCGGGTGGCCCTTCAGCTTCTCGATCACCGCCGACACGCCGTCGTGGCGCCCGACGCGCAGGTTGTCCCGCTGCGCGACGTCGTGCGTGAGCACCACGCGGGACGCGGTGCCCAGCCGCGACAGCACGGTGAGCAGCACGTTGCGCTCCAGCGACTGCGCCTCGTCCACGATCACGAACGAGTCGTGCAGGGACCGGCCGCGGATGTGCGTCAGCGGCAGGACCTCCAGCATGCCGCGGTCGAACACCTCGTCCAGCACGTCCTGGCTGACCAGGGCGCCGAGGGTGTCGAACACCGCCTGCGCCCACGGCTGCATCTTCTCCGACTCCGACCCCGGCAGGTAGCCGAGGTCCTGGCCGCCGACGGCGTACACCGGCCGGAACACGACCACCTTGCGGTGCTCGCGGCGTTCCATCACCGACTCCAGACCGGCGCACAGCGCGAGCGCGGACTTGCCGGTGCCGGCGCGGCCGCCGAGCGACACGATGCCGATGTCCGGGTCGAGCAGCAGGTCCAGCGCGATCCGCTGCTCGGCCGAGCGGCCGTGCAGACCGAACGCCTCCTTGTCACCGCGGACCAGCTTGACCTTCTTGGCCGGGGTCAGCCTGCCCAGTGCGGACGAGCTGCCGGAACCGGCGACCAGCCGCAGACCGGTGTGGCAGGGCGATTCGCCCACCTCGGGCAGCCCGTATTCGGCCAGGTCGACGACACCGTCGCGGAACAGCGCGTCGACCGCCTCCTGCGGCACCTCCACGTCGACCATCCCGGTCCAGCCGGACGGTGCGACCTCCAGCGCGCGGTACTCGTCGGCGGGCAGGCCGACGGCGCCCGCCTTGACGCGCAGCGGGATGTCCTTGGTGACCAGGGTGACCGCCTCGCGCTCGACCTTGAGGTTCAGCGCGCAGGCCAGGATCCGATGGTCGTTGGAGTCGGTGCGGAACCCGGGCGGCAGGACCGTCGGGTCCGAGTGGTTCAGCTCGACGTGCAGGGTGCCGCCGGAGTCACCGATCGGGATCGGGGCGTCCAGGCGGCCGTGCTTGAGCCGCAGGTCGTCGAGCTGACGCAGGGATTCCCGCGCGAACCAGCCCAGTTCGGGGTGATGCCGTTTCGCCTCCAGTTCACTGATCACGACCAACGGCAGGACCACGGCGTGCTCGGCGAATCTCGTGATGGCCCACGGGTCGGCCAGCAGAACCGAGGTGTCCAGGACATAGGTGTGCTGCCCTGGCACGGAACTCGGGGGTTCTGCGGGGCCCTCCGCGGAATTCGGTGAGCGGCCGGAGGCCTTACGGGGCGAACGCTGCGTAGTCACGACGGCATCTCCCTCGTGGACGTGGCACCACGCCCACACTCGCTGGGCCGGGCACCACCCTGGCTGGTCCGCTCTTCGCTGACGCTTCCGCGTCAGCGCGCAGGGCCACGAGGGCCGGGCGCCGGCCCCCTCGTGGGTATCGCGAACGGCTCACGCGCCGTCTGCTCTACAACCGCCACTACCAGGGCCTCCCGTGATGGTCCGCAAGGTCACGAGCCATCACTTCGGAAGTTACCTGCGTTCGCCGTTTCGTGCAGGCAGCCAGGCAGGTGATTCACCAGGTTGTCATCTCACCGTCGGTAGAGGAGAAATCAACGGATCGGCACGGAACGTGTTGTCAAGTACCGAAACGGCGGTGCCGCCACGCGTAGTCACGGAGCGCGCGGAGGAAATCGACCCTGCGGAACGCGGGCCAGTAGGCCTCCGTGAACCAGAACTCGGAGTGCGCCGACTGCCACAGCAGGAAACCGGACAGCCGCTGCTCACCGGAGGTGCGGATGATGAGGTCGGGGTCGGGCTGGCCCGAGGTGTAGAGGTGCTCGGAGATGTGGTCGACGTCGAGGATCTTCGCCAGCTCGCGGATGGACGTGCCCTCGTCGGCGTGCTGGAGCAGCAGCTTCTTGACCGCGTCCGCGATCTCCTGCCGCCCGCCGTAGCCGACGGCGACGTTGACCTCCATGCCGGTGCGCTTCTCGGTGCTCGCCGCGGCCGACTGCAGGCGCTTGGCGATCGGCTCGGGCAGCAGCTCCAGCGCGCCGACGACCCGGATGCGCCACGGGTTGCCGGGGTGGGCCAGCTCGTCGACGACGTCGGCGATGATCTCCAGGAGCGGTTCGAGCTCCTCGGTGGCGCGGCTGAGGTTGTCCGTGGACAGCAGCCACATCGTCACGACCTCGACGTCGGCCTCGCGGCACCAGGTGAGGAAGTCGGCGATCTTGCGCGCTCCCGCGCGGTGCCCGTCGGCGACGTCGGTGAAGCCGGCTTCCCGTGCCCACCTGCGATTGCCGTCCAGCATGATCGCGATGTGCCGCGGGTGCTTGCCCGCGGCCTGCTGGATCAGACGGCGGCTGTAGATGCCGTAGACAAGCTTGGACCCGAAGGAGCGAAGACTCACGTCCAACCAATGTACGCAGGGTCCGAAAGCGACGTGGGCCGGGCCACGGTTGACTGGCGCGGAACCTACGTCGCCGTAACCTTGTTGGTGTGACCGTAGAGACCGAACCCTTCGTCGACACCCGCCCCCGGCTCCGCGGCCATATCCACTTCTGGACGTTCTTCAGCGCGCTCGCCTGCGTGGCGACGCTGGTCGCGTTCGCCGGCGCGACGGTGTCCGGCCTGGCCGCGCTGGCCACGTCGGTGTACGGGGTGACCGTGCTCGGCGTGTTCGGCGTCAGCGCGCTGTACCACCGCCGGTTGTGGAGCCCGCGTGCCTACCAGTGGATGAAGCGCGCGGACCACTCGATGATCTTCCTGTTCATCGCGGGCACGTACACGCCGTTCACGCTGCTCGCGATGTCCAAGCCGACCGGGTACGTCGTGCTGGGCGTGGTCTGGGGCGGCGCGCTGGCCGGGGTGGCGCTGAAGATGCTGTGGCCGGGTGCGCCGCGCTGGCTCGGCGTGCCGATCTACGTGGCGCTCGGCTGGGTGGCGATCTTCGTGCTGCCCGAGCTGGCCACGCACGCCGGGGTGGCCGCGCTCGTGCTGCTGCTGGTCGGCGGCCTGTTCTACACCGTCGGCGCGGTGTTCTACGCGGTGAAGTGGCCGAACTACTGGCCCAACACCTTCGGCTACCACGAGTTCTTCCACGCGTGCACCGTGCTGGCCGCGATCTCGCACTACATCGCCGTCTGGCTGGCGATCTACGCCTGAGCGGCGGTCAGCAGCCCGACGGCTGGAAGAAGGCGAGCATGCGCCGGGCCGCGTCCGGCGCCGCCAGCATTTCCTGGATGCGGGCGGAGTGCCGGGCGGCCGCGCTGGTGCGTTCGAACATCTCACGCTCGTACTCCTCGACCGCCGCGGCGAGGTCGCCCGGGTGCGCGGCCAGCGCCTGGCCGAGCCGGGCACCGTCGAGCAGCGCCATGTTGGCGCCCTGCCCCACCGGCGGCATCAGGTGCGCGGCGTCGCCGAGCAGCGTGACGCCCGGTTTCGCGGGCCAGGTCACGCCGACCGGCAGCGTGGTGATCGCGCGCGGCACGATGGTGTCGTCGCAGGCCGCGATCAGCGCGGTGATCCGCGGGTGCCAGTCGGCGAACAGGTCGAGCAGGCGCGCCCTGGCCGCGGCGGGGTCGTCGAACGGGATGCCGCTGGTCGCCAGCCAGTCCGCGCCGGTGTGGAAGCTGAGGTAGACGCGGACGCGGCCGTCGCCGTTGCGCTGCGCGGACAGGGACCGGCGGTCGCCGAGCACCCAGTAGTTGCCGCGTCCGACCATCGCCGCGAGGTCCGGGTGGGTGCGGTCGATGTCCGGAATGCCGAGTTCGATGGTGTTCTGGCCGGTGTGCACCGGCCGGGCGTCGGTGAGCAGCGGGCGCACCCGGGATTCCGCGCCGTCGGCGCCGACCAGCAGGTCGTACGCCGCGGTGCGGCCGTCAGCGAAGCGCAGCACGCCGTCGGCCGCGGACTGGAAGGCGTGCCCCCAGCGCACGGTGTGTTCGGGGAGGGAGTCGAGGAGCAGGTCACGCAGGTCGGCGCGGTCCACCTCGGGCCGGTCGAGCGGGGCGTCGTCGGGCGTGTCCTCCTGCAGCAGCAGGGTGCCGTCGGGTTCCAGGAGCCGCATGTCCTGGCCCGCGCCCCGGGCGATCGCCTGGAACCCGTCGAACAGCCCGGCCTCGCGCAGCGCCTGCTGCCCGGAGTGGATGTCGAGCATGCCGCCCTGGCCGCGCGCGTGCCGCGACGAGTCGCGTTCGTAGACGACCGACTCGATGCCGTGCACGTGCAGCACGCGGGCGAGGGCCAGCCCGCCGAGGCCGGCACCGACGATGGCGATGTTCACGAGCGCTCCTTCGATACAGTGTATTTCTACGATACACCGTATTGCGGGATGCGATGTATCGTCAACGCATGCTGGTGTGGGAGAGGCCCGAGCCGCCGAGCCGTCCGGCGCCCGCGCCGCTGAGCCGGGAGCGGATCGTCGAGGCGGCGATCCGGCTGGCCGACGCGGACGGCCTGGATGCCGTGTCGCTGCGCAAGGTGGCCGCCGAGCTGGGCGTCGGCCCGATGCGGTTGTACGGCTACCTCGAAACCAAGGAGGAGCTGCTCGACCTGATGGTCGACGCGGTGCAGGCGGAGATCCGGCCCTCCGGCGAGGGCTGGCGGGAGGTGCTGCGGTCACTCGCCGAAGCCACGCGGCAGGCTGTCCACCGGCACGAATGGCTCGCCGACCTGCTCGGCGGACGACCCCAGCTCGGCCCGAACGCGCTGGCCAGGCTGGAGGCGGTGGTCGCCGGGCTGCGCGGCGTGGATGCGGACGCCGTCCTGCCGGTGGTCGCGGCCGTCGACTCGTACGTCATCGGCGCCGTGCGGCGGGAGATCGCCGAGCGGCGCGCCGAGCGGGCCAGCGGGATGGACAAGACGCAGTGGCAGGCGGCGTCCTGGCCGTACCTGGAACGGGCCTTCGCGACGGGCCGATACCCCGCGCTGGCCGCCTTCGTCCGCGACGGCAGCAGGCCGGACGCGGACGCCACGTTCCGCAGGGGGCTGGACTTCCTGCTCGACGGCATCGGCGCCCACCTCGCCCGCTGACCGCGTCAGGCGCTCCATCGCGCCGACCGCGAGCTTCCCGCTGGTCCGGAACGCGAGCACGATCGCGGCCGCGAGCACGAACATCCGGGTCCGGGCATCACGTTCGTCAGCCGAGCAGTCGCCGGAGGTAGTAGTCCACCGTGGCGACCGCCTCGTCCGGGTCGGTCTGCCCCAGGGCCACCTCGACGCCCAGTCCGGCGGCCAGCTGGATCAGGATGCGCGCCTCCCGCTCCGGGTCGACGCCGCGCCGCTCACCGACTGCCGCGGCGACCAGGCTCGCCAGGAAGCCGCGCAGCTCGGCGTCGCCGTCGGACATCCGGGTCGCGATGGCCTCGCTGGTGATCGCGCGGTTGAGGAAGGCGATGCCGAGCAGGAGGAACTGCCTGCTCTCCGCGTTCAGGCCGAGCATCTCGGTCAGCACCTCGCGCAGGATCCGCTCCGGGCCGGGATCCCCGGCCAGGCGCGCCCGGATCCGCGCCCCCGCGCGCTCGTTCGCCAGCTCCAGCGCGAACGCGAGCATGTCGTCCTTGGACGCGAAGTAGTGCTGCACCCGGCCCATCGAGACCCCCGCCTCGGCGGCCACCTCGCGCAGGCTCACCGCCTCGATGCCGCGCGTGCTTGCCAGCCGCCACAGGGCTTCGGCCAGTTCGGCGCGGCGCTGGTCGTGATCGACTTGCCTGGGCACATGCCAAGTTTAGCAATGCACTTGCATTGCCGTCCGGCTCGTTCTTACAATGCAGACGCATTGCAAAAACACCGTGGGGGTGCTCATGGCGACGAAGACGCCGGGATACGACGCCGCGCAACTGGTCTGCCTCGTGACCGGCATCCAGCTCGGCGCGGTCCCGCTGGTCCAGGCGATTCTCGGCGCACGGCAGGGTGGGGTGTTCGGTTGGCTTTTCGGCGGGCTGGACCTGGCCGGCGCGTGGCGGTACGTGGTGCCGAGCGCCGTGGTGATGGCGATGGTCGTCGCGATCCTGGCGCTCGGCACCGCCAAGGAGAAGAAGCGCACCTGACGCGGCGCCGGCCGCGACCCGGCCGGCGCTGTAGGCCCGTGGAACACGGCCTTCGGCCGCGGGCCGGAATCGGTCAGCTTCACCACGCCGCAGGAGGCCAGGTCGAGGTAACGCGAACACGTTGCGCCAGGCTTCGCCCACGGCAAACCGGTGGTGGCGACCGAATCACCGCCATCTCCCGGCGCACCTCGCCGAGGTCCCACTCCGGCCGGGAGCTCGTGCCGAACAACAAAACGGCAGCACGCGCGCCTAACGCAGCATCGCGGGGCGCAGGAACGGTTCCGGCACCGCGAAGCCGTCCACGAGCAGTCGCGCGTGGGGGCGGAGCTCGGCGCACAGGTCGTTCACCGCGGCGACCACCGCCTTCGCCCGCGCCGACGTCAGCCGGCCGTGTTCGAGGAACCACGCGCGGTCCTCTTCGACGTTCGACAGCACGTACAGGTCGCACACCCGCTCCAGCAGGGCGCGCGCGTCCTGGTCCGCGCACCGGTCGATGGCGGCGACGAACGCCTCCAGCACGATCCGTTCGACGTGCACCTTCGCCGCACGCAGCACGTGGTCCTGCGCGTCGTTGAAGACCTCGAACGGGTCTGCCTCCGCGGCCCGGCGCAGCCGCCGCGCACAGCCCTCCAGCACGTGCTGCTCGCGGTCCTCGAACAGCTTCACCTGCCAGCCGCGGTCGAACAGCACATCGTCGTCGTCCCGGCCGGGCGCGGCGTCCACCAGCCGCTCGATCACCTTGCGCGCCGCGGTCCGCTCGATCACCGCGCCGACGAACTGCTCGGCCACGAACCGGGCGGTCGCCAGCGGGCTCAGATCGGCGAAGTGGTCGCGGTAGCTGGTCAGCAGGCCCTTCGCGACCAGCTGCAGCAGCACCGTGTTGTCGCCCTCGAACGTGGTGAACACGTCGGTGTCGGCCTTCAGCGCGGGCAGCAGGTTCTCCGACAGGTATCCCGCGCCACCACACGCTTCCCGCGCCGTCTGGATGCTGCGGGTCGCGTGCCAGGTCGCGATCGCCTTGATGCCCGCGGCACGGGATTCCAGCTCGCGTTGCGCCCGTTCTTCGGCGTCCGCGGTGCCCTGGATGTCGTGCAGCGCCCGGGTCAGCTCCTCGTGCGCGAAGTGCAGCGCGTAGGTGCGCGCGATCGCCGGCAGCAGTTTCCGTTGGTGCGCCCGGTAATCCAGCAGCACCGTCTCGCCGTCCGCGCCGGGACGGCCGAACTGGCGGCGCTTCTCCGCGTACCGGGTCGCGATCGCCAGCGCCCGCTCGGTCGCGTGGATCGCGCCGCCCGCCACGCTGATCCGGCCGCGGATCAACGTGCCCAGCATGGTGAAGAACCGGCGGTTGTCGCTCTCGATCGGGCTCGTGTAGGTGCCGTCCTCGGTCACGTCGCCGTACCGGTTGAGCAGCGCGTCCCGCGGCACGCGCACGGAGTGGAACGTCAGGCGCCCGTTGTCGACGCCGTTCAGGCCCGCCTTGCGGCCGTCGTCACCGATCTCCACGCCCGGCATCGGCGCGCCCGTCTCGTCCCGGATCGGCACCACGAAGGCGTGCACGCCACGGCTTTCCCCGCCGGTGACGAGCTGCGCGAACGCCACCGCCATCTGGCCGTGCCGCGCCGCGTTGCCGATGTAGTCCTTGCGCGCCTGCTCGTCCGGTGTGTCGATGACGAACTCGCGCGTGGCCGGGTCGTAGGTGGCCGTGGTGCGCAGGTGCTGCACGTCCGAGCCGTGCCCGGTCTCGGTCATGGCGAAGCAGCCGAGCAGGTCCAGGTCCATGATGCGGGCCAGGTACCGCTCGTGGTGCGGCGCCGTGCCGAGCAGCTGGATCGCGCCGCCGAACAGGCCCCACTGCACACCGGACTTCACCATCAGCGACAGGTCGCCGTAGCCGAGCATCTCGAACGACACCACCGAGCCGCCGATGTCTCCCCCGCCGCCGTACTCGCGGGAGAATCCGAGCCGGTGCCAGCCGCTCTTGGCCAGTTCCCGCAGGCGCTCCAGCACCCAGGCCCGGTACTCCTCGGTGCTCAGGTCGTAGGGCTCGTCGAGGTCGTACCCGGCGTACTGCGCGCGAATCTCCCGGCGCAGCTGGGCCCACTGTCCATCCAGTACCGCGGTCAACGCATCGGGGTTCATGTTCCTACTCTGGCGTAACTTCCGCGGTCCCGCACGGCGAGCTCAGCCCAGATCCGGCCCCTCCCGGCGCAGTTCGTCGACCTTCGACATGGCCTCGCGCAGCTCGCCGAGCCACTCCTCGGCGTGCTGCCCGACGAGCCGGACTGCCCAGGCCAGGGCGTCCGACCGGGACCGCGCGACGCCCGCGTCGACGAGCGTGTCGAGCACCAGCCGCTCGGGCTGGCGCAGGCGCGTCATCACCGGCACCGACTGTGTGGTGAACAACTCTTCGGTGCCGCCGAGGCGCGCGCCCCAGGACACCTTGCGCTGGTACCGGTGCTCGGCCTGGCGCGCGATCTCGATGCGGTGCTCGCGGGTCTCCTCGCGGAACCGGCTGATGCGCCCCGACTCGGCGGCGGCGCGGGCGGCGTCGTCGGCGAACTCGTCGGTGAGCGCCGGCAGTTCGCCGACGATCAGGATCTCCTCGCGGTCCACGGTGATGTCCGGGGTTCCGGTGAACCAGCCGTCGGGGAGCCGCCCGGCGAACCAGCCCGCCGCGTCGTCCGCCGGCGGCACTTCGGCCTGGCCGCGGCCCTTCCAGCCTCGTCCCCACTGTGCGTGTGTGCGCATGTCCATCGCCTCCGCGATTACATGATTACGGTGCAACACACGCTACGCCGGAACGAGCGCGTCAGATCCCCTGTTCACTGCGGGCGGACAAAGCTGAGACCAGGTCATCAGGGCTGGTCACGGGCCGGTCGCAGACGTAACCGCGGCACACGTAGGCCGCGGCCTGACCGGCCACCAGCGGCCGGTCCGCGAGCAGCGGCACCCCCTCCGCGTCGGGCTCCCCGGCCAGCACGACCGCGCCGCCGTGCGCACGACGGGCGGCCACCGCGCGCAGCAGGTCCCGCTCAGTCGAGTCCGGGCCGGCGATGGCGACCTGGACGGGCCCGGCCAGCAGCGCCTCGGCCGCGGTGAGCCAGTGCCCGGCGAAGCGCGGGGCCTTGGCGATCAGCCGGCCCGTCCGGTGCACGGCCTCCTCGGCGGCTGCCCGGTACCGCGCGGACCGGTCCGGCCCGACCAGCACCGAGGCCGTGACCAGCGCGTTCGTCAGCGCGGATGCGCCGGAGGGACTGGCGTTGTCAGTCGGGTCCGACGGCCGGTGCACGAGGACCTCGGCGTCGTCCGCCGTGTCGTGGTACGCGCCCGGGGTGTCCGCGACGGCGAAATTGGCGAGCGCGGTGTCGAGCAGGTTCACCGCTTCGGTGAGCCAGCGCGGGTCGCCGGTCGCCTGGTGCAGGGCCAGCAGTCCCTCGGCCAGGCAGCCGTAGTCCTCCAGCACGCCCGCCGCGTCACCGGCCGTGCCGTCACGCGAGCTGCGGCGCAGGCGGCTGTCGCGGAAGTGGATGCCGAGGACCGCGGACGCGGCCTCCTGCGCCGCGGCCACCCAGTGCGGCTCGTCGAGCGCCACGCCCGCCTCGCACAGCGCGGTGATGGCGAGGCCGTTCCAGGCCGCGATCACCTTGTCGTCCCGGCCCGGCTGGGGACGCTCGTCGCGGGCGGCCAGCAGCGCGGAGCGGACCCGCTCGAAGCGCTCCCGGTCGTCCGGGTCGCGGAGCAGCTGCAGCACCGAGGCGCCGTGCTCGAACGTGCCGGATTCGGTGACGCTGAACAGTTCCGCGGCCCACGCGCCGTCGTCGTCGCCGAGCACCTCACGCAGCTGCGCGGGCGTCCACACGTAGGTCAGGCCTTCCTCGCCGAGGGTGTCCGCGTCGAGCGACGCGGCGAACCCGCCCTGTTCCGTGCGGAGGCGGGCGAGCAGGAACTCACCGGTCATGCGAGCGACTTCGGCGGCCAGGGCGGAGCCGGTGCGGCGGGCCAGGTGCGCGTACACCCGCAGCAGCAAAGCGTTGTCGTACAACATCTTTTCGAAGTGCGGCACGACCCAGGACGCGTCGACGGAGTAGCGGGCGAAGCCGCCGGCGAGCTGGTCGTGGATGCCGCCGCGGGCCATCGCCTCGGCGCACGATTCCACAAGGGACAGCGCCTCGGCGGACACGGTGCGTTCGTGGTGGCGCAGCAGGAACTCCAGCACCATCGACGGCGGGAACTTCGGCGCGCCACCGAAACCGCCGCGTGCGCGGTCGGCCTCCCCGGTCAGCTTCAGCAGGGCGGCGTCGAGCACGCCGGCGTCGACCGGGGCGGGCGGCAGCGGCCCGAGCTGCCCGGCGAGGTGCTCGACGATCTTGCCCGCGCCCTCGCGCAGTTCGTCGCGGCGTTCCTGCCAGGCCTGGGCGACGGCGACGAGGAGGTGCTGGAACGACGGCATGCCCGGCCGCGGCTCGGGCGGGTAGTAGGTGCCGCAGTGGAACGGCTCGCCGTCGGGGGTGAGGAAGCAGGTCATCGGCCAGCCGCCCTGGCCGGTCATCGCCTGGGTCGCGGTCATGTAGACCGCGTCGATGTCGGGACGCTCCTCGCGGTCGACCTTGATGTTGACGAAGTGCTCGTTCATCAGGCGCGCGGTCTCGGCGTCCTCGAAGGACTCGTGGGCCATGACGTGGCACCAGTGGCACGCGGCGTAACCGATCGAGAGCAGGATCGGCACGTCCCGGCGCTTGGCCTCGGCGAGCGCCTCGGCGCTCCACGGCCACCAGTCGACCGGGTTTTCGGCGTGCTGCAGCAGGTAGGGGCTCGTCGCGGCGGCGAGTCGGTTGGCCATGCCACCAGGGTGTCACGGCACCCGGAGAGCCGCCGCGCTAGCTGCTCTCGCTCTTCTCCGGCTGCTTGACCGGCTCGGGTGCGGACTTCCCCGCCTCGTCTTCGTCCTTCGCCTCGGCGGCGTCGGCCTCGGCCTTCTCCTCCGGGTCGAAGGTGGCCGGGACGCGCTTGAGGTGCTTGGTCATCGAGCGCACCAGCAGGGCGACGGCGATGAGGAACAGCAGGAGGATCAGGAACCCCAGCGGCGAGGACTTGCCGAAGTCCTCGCCCTGGCCGCCGTTGTCGCCGTTGCCCGGCTGCTGCGCGAGGACGAGGGCGGTCGTGGCGACCGGCGCCGTCACCGGCAACAAGAGACTCATGTGTTCACCTTCTCACGGACGCCCGCGAACAGGTCGTCCTCGGGCAGCGTGCTGTCCACGAGCGAGCGGACCAGCTCGTACTCCTCCGTCGGCCACACCCGGCGCTGCATGTCCAGCGGCACGAAGAACCACCGGCTGTTCGGGTCGATCTGGGTGGCGTGCGCCTTCAGCGCCTCGTCGCGGACCTCGAAGTAGTCGGCGCATTCGATGCGCGTGGTGACGCGCTCCATGACGTCCGCGCGGTCCGGGTCCCACTTGCCGAGCCACTCCGCGTACGGCGACTCCAGGCCGGCCTCGACGAGCGCGTCGTGGAAGGCCTGCATGCGGGCGCGGGAGAAGCCGTGCATGTAGTACAGCTTGAGCGCCTGCCACGGCTCGCCGGCTTCGGGGAACTTGTCCGGCTCGGCGGCGGCGTCGAACGCCGCCATGGAGACCTCGTGGGTGCGGATGTGGTCCGGGTGCGGGTAGCCGCCGTTCTCGTCGTAGGTCAGCACGACGTGCGGGCGGAACTCGCGCATGACCTTGACCAGCTCGCGCACCGGCTCCTCGAGCGGGGTGAGCGCGAAGCAGCCCTCCGGCAGCGGGGGCAGCGGGTCGCCCTCCGGCAGGCCGGAGTCCACGAAGCCCAGCCAGCGGTGCTGGACGCCGAGGATCTTGGCGGCCTTGGCCATCTCCTCGCGGCGGATGGCGGACATGTTGGCCAGCACCTCGGGCCGGTCCATGGCCGGGTTGAGGATGCTCCCGGCCTCGCCTCCGGTGCAGGTCACGACCATGACCTCGGCACCCTCGGCGACGTAGCGCGCCATGGTGGCCGCACCCTTGCTCGACTCGTCGTCGGGATGTGCGTGCACCGCCATGAGACGCAGGCGCGATCCCGTTCCGGACATCAGCTCGTCAGAACCCACCATGCGTCCAACGACCCCTTCTGAATCCCTATTCCGCCCCGGAGAGATACTGCGGTTGCCTCCATTGTCCCCGGGGGTACGACAAGTTCGATCGGAGGCCCGGCACTTGAGCACCGCCAGCGCCCCGCCGTCGCTGCCGGACGGCCGATACGGGCGGCCCCGCAGGCCGAGCCGCCGCTGGCGCGTGTGGGTGTTCACCGGGATCGCGCTGGTCGTGAGCTGCGCCGTCGCGTGGATCGGGTACGTGAACCTGGGTGCCGCGCCCATCAGTGCGGAACGCGTCACGTTCGCGGAGCTGCCCGGCAACGCGATGACGATCTCGCTGAACGTGACGCGGGACGAGCCGGACCGGCCGGGCGTGTGCATCGTGCGGACGCGGGACATCAGCGGCGCCGAGAGCGGGCGGCGGGAGGTCTACATCCCGGCGAACGACAGCCGGGTCGACGTGGTCGTGCGGAGCATCGACCGCCCGGTCACCGCGGACGTGTACGGCTGCTCCTACGACATCCCGGAGTATCTGTCAAGGAGTTAGCGGCCAACGGGGTGAATGACGCGACGAATGCCCGGTTTCTGAGAAAGACACCGGCGCTGACCTGCCCTGCCGTGGTACCCTGATCTACCGGCACGGCCCGAACGGGCCGTGTTTTTCCTTTATCCAGCCGCACTCGGTCGAGTGCGGCTGCCGGCATGAACACCCATGTCCGGCAGGCACGACGAGGAGATGGTGGCCGTGAGCGACACCCAGGTGACCTGGCTGACCCAGGAAGCCTACGACAGGCTCAAGCACGAGCTCGACGAGCTGATCGAGAATCGTCCGGTCATCGCTGCGAAGATCAACGCCAGCCGCGAAGAAGGCGACCTCCGCGAGAACGGCGGTTACCACGCTGCCCGCGAGGAGCAGGGCCAGCAGGAGGCCCGCATCCGCCACCTGCAGGAACTCCTGCGGTCGGCGAAGGTCGGCGAGGCCCCGAAGAACGACGGGGTCGCCGAGCCGGGCAAGGTCCTCACCGTGCGTTACGAAGGTGACGACGAGGACGAGAAGTTCCTGCTCGCCACGCGCGAAGAGGGCGCCGAGGGCGAACTCGACGTGTACTCCCCCGAGTCACCCCTGGGCAAGGCCCTGCTGGGCGCGAAGGAAGGCGAGTCGCGCGAGTACGAGCTGCCCAACGGGAGCACGCAGAAGGTGACGCTGGTCAAGGCCGTGCCCTACTCCGGCTGAGACCCACACTTTTTCGGAGCGGCTGCTCCGGGCGGGAGCATCGCCCGGAGCAGCCGCTTCGCTGTGTGCGGTCCCGCGCGGGCGTAGCGAAGCAAAAGCGAAGCCCGGCCCCAGGAAAACCGCGTAGCGTCACACGACATGAACCCCATCTGCGTGACCTGCGGCATGCAGTACGCCTCCCCCCGCGCGGACTGCCCCATCTGCGAGGACGAACGCCAGTACGTCCCCCCATCGGGCCAGCGGTGGACCGACTTCGCCACCCTGAAAGCCGAGCACGAGCCGGTCATCAGGCAAGAAGGCACCGGCCTCACCGGCATCGCCTGCACCCCGAAGTTCGGCATCGGCCAGCGCGCCCTCTTCGTGGAGACCGCGAGCGGCAACTTCCTCTGGGACCTCACCGCCTACCTGGACGACACGATCGCCGAGCACATCACCAGCCGCGGCGGCATCACCGGCATCGCGATCAGCCACCCGCACTACTACACGACCTGCGTCGAGTGGGCCCGCACTTTCGACGTGCCGGTCTACCTGCACGAGGGCGACCGCGAGTGGATCGGCCGCCCGGACGAGCGCATCGAGCTGTGGAGCGGCCAGACCAAGCAGGTCGGCGACGGCCTCACGCTGGTCAACCTGGGTGTGCACTTCACCGGCGGCACGGTCCTGCACTGGTCCGGCGGCGAGGAGGGCCGGGGCGCGCTGCTGTCCGGCGACATCGTGCAGGTGATCCCGGACCGCAAGCACGTCGGGTTCATGTACAGCTACCCGAACCTGATCCCGGAACGGCCGGCGGTCGTGCGGCGCGCCGCGGAGATCCTCGCCGGCTACCGCTTCGACGCGATCTACGGCGCGTGGTGGGACGCGGTGGTGCGGCAGGACGGCTACGACGTCGTGCAGCGCTCGGCCAAGCGCTACTTGGAGTTCGTTTCGTAGGCGAGCCGTTCCAGCAGCGGACGGACGCGCGGCGGCACGGGCGTGGACAGGGCCAGCGACGTCGACGTGCGGCGCACGCCCGGCACGCTCACCACGGCGTCGATGACCCGCTGCAGGTCGTCGTGGTCGCACGCCACCATCCGGACGAACAGGTCGCCCTGCCCGGTGGTGGCGTGCACCTCGCAGACCTCCTCGATCGCGTCCAGCGCCTCGGACACCGAGGTGCGCTGACCCTGCGCGATCTCGATCACCGCGAACGCGGTCAGCCCGTACCCCATCGCCGCCAGGTTCAGCTGCGGCGGGAAGCCGCCGAGGATGCCCTGTTCGGTGAGCCGGTCCAGGCGCGCCTGCACGGTGCCCCTGGCGACGCCGAGCCGTCGCGCGCAGTCCAGCACGTTCAGCCGCGGCGAGTCGGTGAGCAACAGCAACAGCCGGGCGTCGAGCGCGTCCACGCATCCTCCTGGTCACATTGCCCGATTTGATAGATCATCCTCGGCGAACACTGGTCAATGTGTCCAGGGAAATGCGCCACTGTTGCCCAGGATGCGACGAACTACGCATTCTGCCAGACATGACGAACGCTCTCGACGATGTCGACTACGACCAGTTGCGCCAGCTCGTCGGTTTGGTCGAGCACGATGAGACCGCCGACCCGTTCCCCGTGAAATCGCTCGATGCCGTCGTGTTCATCGCCGGCAACGCCACCCAGACCGCGTGGTACTACCAGCACGCGTTCGGCATGCGGCTCGTCGCCTACGCCGGGCCGGAGACCGGGCAGCCGGACCACAAGGCGTTCGTGCTGAAGTCGGGTTCCGCGCGCTTCGTCATCACCGGCGGCGTCCGGCCTGATTCGCCGCTGCTCGACCACCACCGCCGCCACGGCGACGGCGTCGTCGACCTCGCGCTTGAAGTGTCCGATGTGGACAAGTGCGTGGCGCACGCGCGGGCACAGGGCGCCACGGTCCTGGAGGAGCCGCACGACGTCTCCGACGAGCACGGCACCCTGCGCAGGGCCGCGATCGCGACCTACGGCGAGACCCGGCACAGCCTCGTCGACCGCTCCCGCTACGCGGGCCCGTACCTGCCCGGCTTCCAGGCGCGGGAGACGCCGCAGCGCAAGCGGCTGTTCCAGGCCGTCGACCACTGCGTGGGCAACGTGGAGCTCGGCAAGATGGACCACTGGGTGGACTGGTACCACCGCGTCATGGGCTTCACGAACATGGCCGAGTTCGTCGGCGACGACATCGCCACCGAGTACTCGGCGCTGATGAGCAAGGTCGTCGCCAACGGCAACCACCGCGTGAAGTTCCCGCTCAACGAGCCCGCGGTGGCGAAGAAGAAGTCGCAGATCGACGAGTACCTGGAGTTCTACGGCGGCGCCGGGTGCCAGCACATCGCGCTGGCCACGAACGACATCGTCGGCACGGTGACCGCGATGCGCGCCGCGGGCGTGGAGTTCCTGGACACCCCGGACTCCTACTACGACGACCCGGAGCTGCGCGCGCGGATCGGCGAGGTGCGGGTGCCGATCGAGACGCTGAAGGAGCACCGCATCCTGGTCGACCGCGACGAGGACGGCTACCTGCTGCAGATCTTCACCAAGCCGGTCGGCGACCGGCCCACCGTGTTCTACGAGCTGATCGAACGGCACGGCTCGCTCGGCTTCGGCAAGGGCAACTTCAAGGCCCTGTTCGAGGCCATCGAGCGCGAGCAGGAGCGCCGCGGCAACCTCTAGCCGACGACGGTGAACCCGGCGCGCTGGAGCTCGGCGTGGACCTCTTCGCAGTGGTCGGGCCCGCGGGTTTCCAGCTTGAGCGCGATCTCGACCTCGCCGAGGGCCAGCGCGCCGGAGATCCGCGAGTGCTCGACGTCCAGGACGTTGGCGCCGAGGTCCCGCACCCGGGACAGCACCGACACCAGCGACCCCGGCCGGTCCGGCACACGCAGCCGCAGCGCCAGGTAACGCCCGCCCGCCGTCATGCCGTGCTGGATTATCTGCAGCAACAGCAACGGGTCCACGTTGCCGCCGGACACCACGGCCACCACCGGCGCCGCGAACTCGCCGGGGTACTGCAGCAACGCCGCCACCGCCGCGGCACCCGCCGGTTCCACGACCAGCTTGCGACGCTCCAGGCACAGCAGCACCGCGCGGGACAGCGACTCCTCCGACACCGTGAGGACGTCGTCGACCTTCGCGGCCACGTGCGCGAAGCTCACCGGCCCCGGCTGGCCGACCGCGATCCCGTCGGCCATCGTCTGCATCTCCCGCAGGCGCACCGGGCCACCGGCGGCGAGCGACGGCGGGAACGCGGCCGCGTCCTCGGCCTGCACCGCGACGACCCGCACGTCCGGCCGCGACGCCTTCACCGCACAGGCCACCCCCGCGACGAGCCCGCCACCGCCGGTCGGCACCAGCACCGTGGCCGCCTCCGGCACCTGCTCCAGGATCTCCAGCCCGACGGTGCCCTGCCCGGCGATGATGTCCGCGTGGTCGAAGGGGTGGATGAACACCGCGCCGGTCCGCTCCGCGAACGCGACCGCCTCGGCCAGGGTCTCCTCCAGCACGTCGCCGTGCAGGTGCACGTCCGCGCCGTAGCCGCGGGTGGCGGCGAGCTTGGGCAGCGGCGCGCGCGTCGGCATGAAGACGGTCGACGAGATGCCCAGCAGCGACGCCGCGAGCGCGACACCCTGCGCGTGGTTGCCCGCGCTGGCCGCCACAACCCCGCGCGCCCGCTCCTCGGCGCTCAGGCCGTGCAGGCGGGTGTAGGCGCCGCGGATCTTGAACGAGCCGGTGCGCTGCAGGTTCTCGCACTTCAGGTGGACCGCGCCACCATGTGCCCGCTCCAGATCACGCGCGTGCTCCATCGGCGTGACGCGGATGATCCCCTCGAGCAGCTTCCGCGCCTCGCGGATGCGGTCGACGTCCACCAGATCCATATCCCGGATCATGCCACTCGAACCTCACGGGTTTCGGTACCCTGGGAGCCGGTCAGTACGGCGAATCGGGAGTAGCCATGCCAGCACGGGGTGAAACGGGCGGACGGGTCCGCCGCGCCACGCGTGCGGCCGGCCTGCTGCCGTTGCTCGCGGGCGTCACGTCCGCCCTGGCCCTCACCGGCGCGGCGGTCTACACGGTCGACCGGGCCAACTGCGGCGACCCGGCCCAGTACATCCGGCACGACAACTACGTCGAGCTGGTCGGCGGGTGCGTGAACGGCTCCGACCTGGAGGGCATCCGCACCGGCACCACGGCCGGTGACGCCAAGACGGCCGAGCTGAACAACTACCGGCCCTGACGGGCGGGGAAGCGCCGCGACGCTCCCCCGCCGTCGCCTCTCAGCCCAAGGCCGCGCGCAGGTCGTCGCTCAGGTCGCGGACGTCCTCGATGCCGACGGACAGCCGCAGCAGGTCGTCGGGCACCTGGAGCATCGAGCCGGCCACGCTCGCGTGCGTCATCTGGCCGGGGTGCTCGATCAGCGATTCGATGCCGCCGAGCGACTCGGCCAGGATGAACAGCTCCGTGCGCGCCGCGGTGTCCAGCGCGGCCTGCCTGCCGTCGGCGTGGCGGAACGAGATCATGCCGCCGAAGCGGCGCATCTGCTTGGCCGCCACCTCGTGACCGGCGTGCCCGGACAGGCCCGGGTAGTACACCTCGGCGACCTTCGGGTGCGCCGACAGCATCTCGGCGATCTGCTCGGCGTTGTCGCAATGCCGGTCCATGCGCACGGCGAGCGTCTTGAGGCCGCGCAGGGTGAGCCAGGCGTCGAACGGGCCGGGCACCGCGCCCGCCGAGTTGCGCAGGAAGAACAGCTGGTCGCGCAGCTCGTCCTCGTCGGTCAGCACGGCGCCGCCGACGACGTCCGAGTGCCCGCCCAGGTACTTGGTGGTCGAGTGCACGACGATGTCGGCGCCGAGCGCCAGCGGCGTCTGCAGGTACGGCGTGGCGAACGTGTTGTCGACGACGAGGCGGGCACCGGCGCCGTGGGCGATTTCCGCCAGCACCGCGAGGTCGGCGATGCCGAGCAGCGGGTTGGACGGCGTCTCGCACCAGATCAGCTTCGTCTCCGGGCGGACCGCGGCACGCACCTCGTCCGGGTTCGACAGGTCCGCGACGCCGTACTCGACGCCCCACAGCTTCAGCACCTTGTCGATCAGCCGGAAGGTGCCGCCGTAGGCGTCGTTGCCCAGGACCAGGTGGTCGCCGGGCCGCAGCACGGTCCGCAGCACCGCGTCGGTGGCGGCCATGCCGGAGGCGAACGCCAGGCCGTGCCGCGCGCCCTCGAGCGAGGCCAGGGCCTGCTCCAGCGCGGTGCGCGTCGGGTTCGCGGTGCGGGAGTACTCGTAGTCACCCTCACGGGTGCCCCCGACGCCGTCCTGCGCGTAGGTGGAGGTCTGGTAGATGGGCACGATGACCGCACCTGTCCGCGGGTCAGGCTCCTGACCTGCGTGGATGGCGCGCGTCTCGAAGCCGGAGCGGGAAAGGTCGTGCGTCATTTCCCCAGCCTACGACCAGCCCTGGGTCACCCATCGCCCGGTGGGCGGCAGGCACGCCAGCACCAGCGTGCCGATCGCGGGCACGCACAGCACGCCGACGTAGCCGAGCGGCACGTCGCCGTCGAGGAGGCCGAGGAAGTACACCCCGAACGCGCCGAGCACCAGCACCAGCACGTACACGAAGAGCGCCGCGGCCGCGCCGATGATCGTCGCGACGCGGCCGAACTCCTTGGCCAGCACCAGCCCGACCCCGCCGGTGATGAGCGCCGCGGCGAGCACCAGGTGGGTGGCGAACGTCAGCAGGCTGCGCCCGAGGTCGCCGTCACCGGCGAGCAGCACCGCGCCACCGGCGACGCCGACCAGGTGGAACAGGCCGCCGAGCAGGGCCAGGACGGCCGCCGTGATGCCGGCGCCGCCGCCGCGGGACGCCGCGGCCGCTTCGGATTGGGACGGAAAGGTCACCACTACCAACTACCAGCCGGGCGGTGCCGCAGGTACCGGAAGGTCCACGGAAGCACCGCGAGGACGAACACGAGCGGGCCGCCGACCACCGCGCCGACCCGCACGAACGCGTCGGCGGGGGCGAAGCGGAACATGGCGGCGAAGAAGTCCCCGAAGTAGCCGGGGTAGAGCAGGACCGGTTCGCAGATCACCGCTGCGACCGCGAGCAGCCCGCCGACCAGCAGCAACACCGCGCCGGCGACCGCGCGGAAGAACGTGGTCAGCGCGCCGGCGAGCAGGACCAGCGCGGCCGCCGAGTAGACGACGAGGACGGTGCGCACCTTGCCGTCCATGCCGGCGAAGCCGTAGTCGACGAAGAACTTCAGCGGCAGGTAAGCCAGCAGGCCGGCCAGCGCCAGCCCGAGCAGGCCGGCGAGGATCGCGGTGGTCCCGCTGGGACGCGGCTCGTGGCCGTTTCGACTCGTCACAGGGCCCCCGGGGGATCGGTCCGTTCCGGCGCTCACCCTAGCCGCGTTCCCAGCGCGCGGACATCAACTGGGAAAAAGACGATGCCCCCGGCGCGTGCCGGGGGCATCGTCGTCAGATCAGCTGGTCACCACTGCTGGGGCGGCTGACCGGGCTGGCCGTACTGGCCGGGCTGCTGCGGCGGCTGGCCGTACTGACCCGGCTGCTGGCCGAACTGGCCGGGCTGGCCGTAGCCGGGCTGCTGCCCGTACTGGCCAGGCTGGCCGTAACCGGGCTGCTGCTGCGGCTGGCCGTACTGACCGGGCTGCGGGAAGCCGCCGCTCTGCGGGTTCGGCCCGCCGGGCTGACCGTACTGGGGCTGGCCGTGCGGCTGCCCGAACTGACCGGGCTGACCCGGCTGCGGGAAGCCACCGCTCTGGGGGCCGCCGAAGCCGCCGGGACCGCCGAAGCCGCCCGGGCCGCCCTGCTGGCCGCCATCGCCGAGGCCGACGAACTGCTTCGTGGCCGGGACCAGGCCGAGCGCACCGATCGCCAGCACCACGATGCCGAAGATCAGGTACATGATCGCCTTGCCGGGCGTGTCCACCTCGCTCGGGAACGCGGTCATGAACAGGATCGCGAACAGCAGGAGGAGGAATCCGCCGACCGCGGTGACGATCGGCGCGATCTTCCTCAGCGAGGAGCTGAGGCGTCCGGCGAGCGCGATCAGCACGCCACCGGCCAGGGCCGCGAGGCCGCCGACCAGGATCATGATCAGGTAGAACCAGACCAGGCCCGGGCTCGGCAGGCCCAGCTGGTCGGCCTGCTCGCTGAACGAGTCGTACGCGTCCGAGTAGTCACTCGCGTCACCGAAGTCGACCAGGACGAAGATGGCCGAGAGCAGACCCAGGAGCGCCGCGACACCGCCGGCGATGTAGCCGAAGAGCTGGTTGTTGCCCGCACCGGCGCCGCCACCCTGCTGGGGGTAACCCGGCGCGCCGAAGCCCTGCGGCTGGCCGAAGCCACCCGACGGCGGGCCGTAGCCCTGCGGCGGCTGGCCGTACGGGCCCGGCTGCTGCTGCTGCCCGAAACCGGGCTGCTGCTGCTGCCCGAAGCCCTGCTGCCCGAAGCC
>NZ_JBEXTX010000066.1:0-46120 GCF_040614175.1 Amycolatopsis sp. NPDC006131 | reverse complement strand
TTTTTTTTTTTTTTTTTGTGTTTTTATTTATTTTTAAGTAGATTTGTGGGAGGCAGAGGTGGGGTGCGGGCGGGGGCCCGGCGCGGCGCCCCGGGGCCCGCCGCCCGCCCGCGGCACCCGGCCACCGCGCCAGCGCAGGGGACGGACCCGGCCGCCGCGGCCCGTCACCAGGTCCACCGTCGTGCTGAACGACAGGACGTCCACGACGATCAGCACCGCGCACTCCCGCCCCAGCCCGGCGACCCCTTCCGCACCCCACCTCAACCGCAGGTCATGCCCGTCCTGGGCGAACGCGTCCACACCCCCCAGCATGCCCGGGTCCCACCCGGATGCGAGACTCCACCCGTGCGCGTCTACTTGGGATCAGACCACGCCGGCTTCGAGCTGAAGAACCACTTGGTCGAGTACTTGAAGGGCCAGGGCCACGAGGTCACCGACATCGGCCCGGCCGTCTACGACGCCGCCGACGACTACCCGGCCTTCTGCATCGAGACCGCCCGCCGAGTGGTGGCGGACGAGGGCAGCCTGGGCATCGTCATCGGCGGTTCCGGCAACGGCGAGCAGATCGCCGCGAACAAGGTGAAGGGCGCCCGGGCCGCGCTGGCCTGGAAGCCGGAGATCGCCGAGCTCGCCCGCCAGCACAACCACGCGCAGCTCATCGGCCTCGGTGCGCGCATGCACACCGTCGAGGAAGCCACCGCGATCGTCGACGCGTTCCTGTCGACCCCGCCGTCGGAGGACGAGCGGCACGGCCGCCGCGTGCAGCAGATGCTCGACTACGAGCGCACCGGCACCCCGCCGCCGCTGCCTGCCTGATGCCCGAAGGGCACACCCTCCATCGGCTCGCCCGCCTGCACCAGCGGCGGTACGCGGGCGCGCCGGTGGGCGTTTCCAGTCCGCAGGGCCGCTTCGCGAGCGAGGCGGCCCTTTTGGACGGTCAGGTCATGCTGAAGGCCGAGGCCTACGGCAAACACCTGTTCCACGACTTCGGCCCGCTCGGATCGGTGCACGTCCACTTGGGACTGTACGGCACGTTCACCGAGGCGAAACTGCCGGAAACCCCGCCGGTGGGCCAGGTCCGGCTGCGGCTGACCGGCCGGACGCACTGGACGGACCTGCGCGGCCCCACCCGGTGCGAGCTGCTGACTCCGGACGAGGTCGACGCGATCAAGGCGCGCCTCGGCCCCGACCCGCTGCGCCGCGACGCCCGTCCGGACGAGGCGTGGCAGCGGATCTCGGCGTCCCGCACGTCGATCGCCGCGCTGCTGATGGACCAGTCGGTCATCTCCGGCGTCGGGAACGTGTACCGCGCGGAGGTGCTGTTCCGGTACCGCATCAACCCGATGGTGCCCGGCCGCGCGCTGGACCACGTGCAGTGGAAGGAGATGTGGACCGACCTCGTCGCGCTGATGCGCAAGGGCGTGCGGATCGGCCGCATCGACACCGTGGACGACGAGCACCTGCCCGAGGTCACCGGCCGCGCGCCGCGGCAGGACCGGCACGGCGGCGAGGTGTACGTCTACCGGCGCACCGGCCAGCCGTGCCTGATCTGCGGCACGCCCATCGCCCACACCGAGCTGGCCGGGCGGAACCTCTACTGGTGCCCGGTCTGCCAGGCGGCGTGAAAAAGCGGGCCGGACGTGGTGTCCGGCCCGCTGAGTGGTGACGCGTCAGAAGCCGCCGAAATCCCCGCCGAAGTCGCCTCCGAAGTCGCCGCCCATGTCGCCGCCGAAGTCCCCGCCCGCGTCGCCGCCGGCGTCACCCATGTCGCCGCCGTCGGCTCCCGCGTCGGCCATCGCGTCCTCCTGGCCGGCGTCGTAGCCGGACTCCCACGCCGAGGCGCTGGCGATGCCTGCCATGCCGCTGAACATCGCGCTGAACAGGAACATCGAGCCCAGGCCCCACGCACCCGCTACGAGCGCCGGCTTCCACCACGGCTCGCTGTACCAGCCCTGCGGCACCGGGCGCCCGGCCACGCGGCCACCCGGGTAGTAGTAGGGCGTGTTGTCGCCCGGGTTCGGCGACGCCTCGTAGTGCCTGCCCTCGACGTCCACGCTGCGGTGCTCGGTGACCTTGCCGGCGCGCTCGCGCTCGGCCTCCTCGGGTAGCTTGGGGCCGGGGTCCATGCCCATCGCCTCGCGTGCCGCGCGCACGTAGTAGAGCCCTTCGAGCGCGGTCTCCTTGACGAGCTTGGCCTGCTCGGCCGTCTGCGCCTGCTCCAGCTGCGAGCCCGCCGCGTTGTAGCGCTCGGACGCGTCGGCCAGTGCCTGCTTCGCCGGCTCGTTCGAACCCACGAGGTTCAGCACCTGGCCACCCAGGCGCTCGACCAGGCGCCGGGCGTCGGCCTTCGCGTCGTCGAGCTGGCGTCGCCGCGTGGCGGCCTGGGCCTTCGCGAAGTAGGCGATGCCGCCCACGATGAGGACGAGGAGCACGATCACGGTGATCGTGGTGCCCATGGCTACTCCCGGAAGTTCGGTGTCTTGAACCGGACAACGCGGGCGCTACGCCGATGGTTCCCAGCTCGCGCACAGGACGCGCACGGGCACCTCCTCGGTGAAGACGCCGCCGGGTTCGGCTTCGCGGAGCGCGGCCCGCAGGTCGGCGTCGAAACCGCGCCGGCCTGCGGCGTCGAGCTTTTCCAGCGCGCCCGCGGAGTAGAAGGCGCCGACGACCTCGTCGAGACCGAGCCGCTCGGTGTGATCAAGGCGATGTTCCCGCACCCGCGTGAACCCGGCCCGTTCGAGCAGGTCCCGGTACCGCGCGCGCTCGGCGTCGCTGCTGCCGCAGGTGGGGAAGTCCAGCGCGCCCAGCCAGCGGGTGGACACCTGCCGGATCGCCGTCGCCCACCGGGTGCGCTGCGTCCAGACCGGGGTGCCGTTGGCGATCACCGCGACGCCGCCGCCCGGCCGGAGCAGGCGGGACAGCGCCGCGAACAGCGGGCCGGGGTCCATCCAGTGCAGCGCCTGGCCGATGGTGACGAAATCGAGACCGCCCGCGCCGAGCAGGGGCTCCAGCGCGGGCACGTCGCTGTCCGCGCCGACGACCCACACGACGTTTCCGACCTCGGCGGCGCGGGCGTGCGCGAGCATGTCGGGGGAGGGGTCCATGCCGATCACCGCGCCCGCCCTGGCGGCCATCGGCACGGTCAGCTGACCGTTGCCGCAGCCCAGGTCGAGCACCCGGCCGAGCGGGAACTCCGCCGCCAGCAGGTCGAAGACCTCCGCCCGGTACCCGCGGCGGAAGCGGGCGTAGTCCGAGGCGACGTCGCCGGCGAATTCCTGGATCACGGTGACCAGTCTGTGAGCTGGCGGAACGCGGCCGCAAGCTGTTCCGCTCTCGACGAAAACTAGAACACGTTATAGTCTTGGTCGCATGAAGTTCACTCTCTCGGTCGCGATGAACCCCCTGGACCAGTTCACCGAGCTAGCGCGCACCGCCGAGGAGTGCGGCTTCTCCTCGATCGCGTTGCCGGACTCGCTGTTCTACTCCGAGCACGTGTCCGCCGAGTACCCGTACACGCCGGACGGCAGCCGGTTCTGGACCGCGGACACGCCGTGGGCCGACCCGCTGGTGGCGGTCGCGACGATGGCCGCGGTGACGGAGCGGATCGAGTTCTACACGTCGGTGCTCAAGCTCGGCTCGCGGAACCCGGTGCTGCTCGCGCGGCAGGTCGGGTCGGTCGCGGTACTGTCCGGCAACCGGTTCGGGCTCGGGCTGGGCGTCGGCTGGTCGCCGGAGGAGTTCGAGTGGTGCGGCGCGCCGTACGCGAAGCGCGGCAAGCGCGTGGACGAGGCGATCGAGGTGCTGCGGCTGATCCTGGACGGCGGGATGGTCGAGTACCACGGCGAGTTCTTCGACTTCGACAAGCTGCAGATGAGTCCTGCGCCGTCGGAGCACGTGCCGTTCTACATCGGCGGGCACACCGAGGTGGCGTTGAAGCGCGCCGCGCGAGTCGGTGACGGCTGGTCCTCGGCGATGATGAAGTTCGACGACCTGCGCTCCACGATCTCGCGGCTCGCGGAGCTGCGTGCCGAGTACGGGCGGGCCGACGTGCCGTTCGAGATCCAGGCGGTGTGCATCGACCGGTTCGGCCTGGACGGCTACCGCGAGCAGGCCGAGATCGGCGTGACCGACATCGTCACGCAGCCGTGGGTGTTCGACGGCATCGGGTTCGGCGATCCGGTCGGACCGAAGAAGGACGCGATCCGCAAGTTCGCCGACGAGGTCATTTCCCGGTTCTGAGGGGGCGAGTCATGGGTGTGCAGGTGTGCTGGGACGTCGAGGCCGAGCAGCCGCCGGCCCGGGTCGCCGCGTGGCGGTCGATGAACGCGACCTGCCGCGGCGCGAAGGACGAGTGGCTGGCGTTGTTCGCGCCGGACGCGGTGATCGAGGACCCGGTCGGCAAGTCGATGTTCGACGAGGAGGGTCGCGGGCACCACGGCCACGAGGGGATCGCGGCGTTCTGGGACCTGGCGATCGCGAAGGTCGAGCGGTTCGAGTTCGTGATCAAGGATTCGTTCGCGGCCGGCGACGAGGTGGCGAACGTCGGGACGATCACGACGTACCTGCCCGGCGGGTACCGCGTCGACACCGAGGGCGTGTTCGTGTACCGGGTGGGCGAGGACGGGCTGGTCCGGTCGATGCGGGCGTTCTGGGAGACGGAGCGGGCGATGGCGACGGCGCGGCAGGTGGGCGGGTAAACAGTGGGCGCACGTTCGTAAGCCGTGTGTTACCGGCGGTGTGGCTGGTGTTCGCCGTGTGCCGGTGTTCGCCACGATGCCGCGCATGCACGGCAGATCGCCTTTGGAACTGTGCGTTTACTGGGGCTGGCTCCCCGACAGCGACGCCGGAGCCACCCACTGGGTCTCCCCGGCGCGCGACTACCACCCGAGGACCGGGCTGCGGTCGAACTGCGGGAGGCGCTGCATCCCGTCCGAGAGAACCCACGCGTGGCGAAAGCTGCCCCGGTGCCGGGAATGCGTGTCGTCACTCGGTGTCCAGCAGGACCGGGCGACCACCGCGCTGGGCTTCGACGGCGGCGTCGATCCGGGCGACCAGTGACGGGCGGGTCTTGGCGGGCAGCTCGTCGCGGGTGAACAGGCGCGCCGAGAGGATCTCGGGATCGGTGAGCGTGAGGGCGGCGACTTCGGCTTCGGTGATGAGCCCGCCGTCGAAGACGAAGTAGAGGCCCTCGGGCAGGCGATCCCCGGATTTGCGGTGGTCGATGACGAGGAGATCGCCACGGGGGCGCTCGATGCCGAGCTCTTCGCGGACCTCTCGCGTCGCGGCTGCCCACGGTGACTCTTCGGCGTCGACGGTGCCGCCCGGCAGGTCCCAGTACGGCTTGTACGAGGGTTCGACGAGCAACACGCGCCCGGCGTCGTCGCGGAACAGGACGCCGGCCGCCATGCGCTTGCGGGGCAGGGCGGCGATGTACTCGTCGAAGGGGAGCAGATCCACGGGGTGCGAGGCTAGACCAGGCGTTTGGTGAACCCCGCGGCTATGAGGCGCTGCAGGGCACTGTGGACGTTCGCCGGGAAGGGTTGGGGGATCGCGAAACCCCGCTCGGCGTAGAGGGTGATCCGTTGCGTGTCGCCGACCAGCATGTTGATCACCCGGTCTTCGTCGCTGATGGTGTGCAGGTGCTCGTCGAGCGTTTGCGGTTTAGCGGCGCACACGACGTCCACGTCGGGCCACAGCTTGCGGCAGGTCGCGTAGGCGCGGCGCTGCTGGTAGGGGCGCGAGACGAGCGTCACGGACCGGATGTCGAGGTCGGCGAGCAGTCGGCGGGTGAAGGTGATGTTCTCGCCGGTGTTGGTGGCGCGGGTCTCGAGCCGGATGGCCGCCGCCGGCACGCCGCGGGCTCGAGCGTGCTCGCCGAAGTGGACGGCCTCACCGCGCGGGAACAGGTCGACCGTGGTGGGCGCGTTGGCGCCGGTGAAGACGACCAGCGGGAACCGGCCGGCGTGGTACAGCTCGGCGGTGTGGTCGGCGACCCCCAGGTCATGACTCCCGAGCCCCACCCCGACATCCGTCCGCCGCGGCTCGTGGTCCAAGTGGTGGTAGCGCCAGAGCGTCTCGACGTCGGCGCGCAGGTGGTCGTCCACAGTCCCATCAAAGCCGATCTCGGGCGACGAAGACTCTATTGGCGTCGCATGCGCTGCCAAGCTAGGTCTGAGTTTCCCACGGCCCGGCGAAGCGCCCGATGGTGATCATTTCGTAACCGAGAAACGGTAACGTTAGCCCTAACGCGAACGACGTTCAACTTAGCTGCTTTGAGGGGGTGGGATATGCAGTCGGCCGGAAGTTGACACCATTCTCGAGTGGCTAGCCCTCTCGGTATATCGCTGATCGTTACGTGCGCGCCATTGACGCCACTTGCTAATGAACTCCTCATGCGTGGCGGACACCGGGCCGCTGGGCATGCCCATCAGCACTCTTTACTCTATCCCACAAGGCAATAATAAGTCACACACCGCTACCGGTTGTGCATCCCGGCAGGACGTCACATTGGCTGAATATCCAACAAGACTGAGTCGTAGTACAAATATGCAAACGGCCAGCTGGTTCCTCGATCTCCGATCCTCCAAAGTGCTCGATCTAGATCCTCCATATCAGAGGCGAAGCGTTTGGAATCGACAGTACCAAGAGTTCTTTATCGACTCGGTGGTTAGAAACTACCCTGCTCCTAGTATATTCCTGCAAGTCGAATTCGCGCCCCAAAGGCCGACGAAATATCACGTTATAGATGGTAAGCAGCGCCTTACGGCCCTGTTTGAATTTTACGATGACAAGTTCACAACGTCGGACAGTCTCGATGACCTTGGCTTAGGAAACAAATACTTCTCGGGGTTGGACGAGAACGTTCAAACCTCGATCCTAGAATACGTGTTCACTGTCGAAAGTATCAAGCAAGCATCAACCGCTGAGCTGAATCAAGCCTTCGATCGCCTAAATCGCAACGTAGCGCGCCTCACGAAACAGGAACTTCGGCATGCCAAGTATGATGGAGCCTTCATCAAAAAGATCGAGGCTCTCGCCGAGGATGAATTCTGGACTGAAGTTGGTTTGGTGACACCTGCGCGAATTCGCAGAATGTCGGACGTCGAGTATGTCTCGGAGTTCTATGCAATCTCAATGATGGGGGTTCAGGAGGGCAAAGATTACCTAGACGAAGTATATGCGCAAAACGATCTAGAGATCATCGGTGAGCAAGAGGCTGATCGGAACTTTGCCGGCACGAGGAAGGCGCTCGAGGCGATCTCTGAGATATTTCCGTTGAAGTCAACACGATTCTCGAACGTTGCTGATTTTTACTCGCTTTGGGCGGCTGTTTCGCAGATTGTCCGCGACGGGAACGCTATCGACATCGAGTCTGCTGCGCTTAACTTGCGGAAGTTGAACGACGAGTTGACTGAACAGCGGACTGAGCGTGCAAAAAGGTATTTGTTCGCGGCGATACAGGGGTCTAATAAGAAAGCTAACCGAGAAGCCAGGGCAGTAGTCATCTCTAGTGCAATATTAGGGCAGTGATGTCGCATCATCGAATCCCTCTGGAATTCGCAGCGTCCTTCGAAAAGTTGCGGCCGGCGTTGGAGCAAGCTCAAGAGCATGTGCATTCGAGGCTATTTGGCTGCCTTGAAGAATTGAATCCAGTGGCGATTCAAATGCGGATCAAGGCGCCTTTTTCGACTTACGAGAAGATTCAGAAGGGCGGCTACGGTGAGTTGCGGGAGATTGAGGACCTTGTTGCTGCCCGCGCGATATTTCTCCATCCTTCACACGTTCGGCAAGCTGTGGAGCTCGTCAACGACTCGTTTCCTGTCGTTTCAAGCAAGAACGACGAGGTCGCTAAGCCCTATGAGTTTCAGTATCGACAACCACATTTGGTGCTTACTCTTCCCGAGGAGTACCTCAAAAGGCATCGGTCACTGCATTGGGTGAGATGCGAAGTGCAGTTTACGACGTACATTCAACACGCCTTGCAAGAGTCGGTGCACGACGTGATCTACAAAGGGCATCGATTCTCGTGGCAGGCGCATCGGCTAGACGGTCGTTTGCGTGGACTGTTGGAGATCGTAGACTCGGTACTTGAAAATATGGAGAACGTTGTTGAGATCGAAGAGGAGCCCGGTTATGAACTCTTCGACAAGCGAAACGAAATTATTGAGCAGTGCCGAGAAATCTGGTCATCCGACGATCTGCCGACCGACCTACGAAGATTTGCGATAACTATCGAGCAGCTCCTTAGAATTGCCGACGCGGCGCCTGGCGACTTGCTTGAATTTGCTTCTCGAAATCAAGACATCGTTCAAGCTATCCCGTTGAATGCGATTGACAAGGTAATTGGCATCTTGCTGCGTGAGCGCTCGGTGCAAATGCGGAACCGGATCAAGGACAGGAAGATTCTGGTATCAACAGAGCTTGAGTCGTTCCTCTCTCGGGAGCATATGCTGCCGGACGGTAACAGGTTTAAAACATCGTCCTGACAGCGACCTTGGAGTGCTAACCGGTGGATCTCCTGAGCTGGCGGAGTTCGCCGTCAAGGCCGGACTGCCCGAAGGGTTCCACTTCCATGATCTCCGCCACACCGGCAACCAGATGGCGGCGGAGGCCGGCGCGACCACGCGGGAGCTGATGCAGCGGATGGGGCAGAGCACGGCGCGGGCGGCGCTGATCTACCAGCACGCGACGAGTGCCCGTGACCGGCAGATCGCCGACGAGCTCAACGCGCGGGTCGAGCGGTACCGGCAGGGCGGGAGCTAGTGGCACGGTAATGGCACGACAACAGCGAGCGGCGGCCCTCAGGACCGAGGACCGCCGCTCGTTGCATAGCTTGACCTGCGAAGACAGTGAGAGCGGGCGACGGGAATCGAACCCGCACCACCAGTTTGGAAGACTGGGGCTCTACCATTGAGCTACGCCCGCATGCACCCGCATCGTACGGGCGCGTCTGCGAGTCTAGCGGCTCGCGCTAGAGTGATCGCACCGCCCCGGCCCTGGGGCGAACCGGGATGTGGCGCAGCTTGGTAGCGCATCCGCTTTGGGAGCGGAGGGTCGCAGGTTCAAATCCTGTCATCCCGACCACCATCAACCGGCCGGTCGCCCGTGTGGCGGCCGGCCGGAGTCGTGTCCGGCGGCGGGCACCGCGTCCGGCAGGCGCTTATTTTTCGTCACCGCCATCCTTAATTGTGTTCAACACGATTTTCGTGAGGCATGAACAGAACCTCAGTGCGCCGCGTCAAGTGTTTACCTCGGTTACCTACTTCGCAGTACCGTTGAGATTTCCTCCTCCTTCACTTACTGTCCTCCAGCAGACCTGGGGGTGGTGCTTTTTTCCAACGGTGAACGAAGGACAGAATGGGCTCGATGACGGAATTGACGTTCGGCTGGATCGCGCCCGTTCTGTCGTACGTCATGGCGTGCGTGGGAAGCGCACTCGGTCTCCGCTGCATGGTGCGAGCGCTTTCCGCGACCGGCCGTTCCCGCCGCCACTGGCTCGTCAACGGCGCCATGGCCATCGGCACCGGGATCTGGACCATGCACTTCATCGCGATGATGGGGTTCGGCGTCACGGGCAGCGAGATCCGGTACGACGTCCCGCTCACGGTGCTCAGCCTCCTGGTCGCAATCGCGGTCGTCGGCATCGGCGTGTTCGCCGTGGGCTACCTCGCTTCCAAGACCCTCGCCGTGCTCGTCGGCGGCGCCGTCGCCGGCCTGGGCGTCGCCGCGATGCACTACATCGGCATGGCCGCCATGCGGCTGTCCGGCAACGTCTCCTACGACCCCGGCGTCGTCACGCTGTCCGTCGCGATCGCGGTCGCCGCCGCGACCGCCGCGCTCTGGGCCACCCTCAACATCCACGGCAAGGCCGCCGCGGTGGGGGCGTCACTCGTGATGGGCGTCGCCGTCAGCGCCATGCACTACACCGGAATGGCGGCGGTCAGCGTCGAAGTGCACGCCGGGCATTCCGTGACCAGTGGCGCCACCCCCATGCAGTTCGTGTTCCCGCTCACCGTCGTGCTGGGTTCCTACCTCTTTCTGACCTCCGCGTTCGTCGCGCTTTCCCCGGGTCCGCAAAAAGAACTGACGACCTGAGCGAATCGCGAACGAATTCCGCAATTGGAGAACCATGGCCGTGCGCCGAGAAAAGCATGCCCGCATTTCGCCGGCCCCCCGGCTCGTCGACCGCCTGACGCCGCGGTCCGTCCGCGCGAAGATCGTCGCGCTGCTGATGGTGCCGGTGGTCTCGCTGATGGTCCTGTGGGGCCTCGCCACGGTCTCGGCCGTGCAGACCGCCTGGAACCAGCGTCAGGTCGAGAAGTTCGACACCCACCTGACCGCCCCGGTCGCCGACCTGGTCACCGGCCTGCAGGCCGAACGCGCGGTCGTCGCCGCCCACCTCGCCGGCTCCGGTGACCTGCCCGCGCTGGAGCAGCGGTACGCCCAGACCCGCGCCGCGCTCACGACGCTGCGCGACGGCGTGACCCTGGTCGCCGCCGACCTCGCCGGCCTCGCGCCCGACCTGGACCGCCGCCTCGGCGACCTCGTCGCCGACGTGACCAGGCTGGGCAGCGCCCAAGGCGCGGTGACCGCCCGCCAGGCCGACTGGCGCGCCACCTTCGACGCCTACTCCGACGCCATCGACACGGCCTTCGCGGTCGAGGCCGCCCTCGCCGACGTCCACGACATCCCGGTCGCCCTGGCCGTGCCCGCCCTCGGCCGCGTCGGGGAGATGCTCGCCCGGCAGGACGCCGCGGCCCGCGCCGCGGCCGCCGGGCGCGCGAACGCCGAGACCTACCGCGCCTTCGTCGACGCGCTCGGCGGGCAACGCGTCCTCACCGCCGGTCTGCTGTCCGACCTGCCGGACGCCCAGCGGGAAGCCCTCCGCGACATCACGTCCAGCGACTCCTACCGCGCCCTCACCGACGTGCAGAACACCGTGCAGGCCGACACCGCGGGCCGCGCCCTCGCCGCGACCGTCACCTCCGGCCAGTGGGCCTCCTCGCTCGACGCGGTCACGCGCGACCTCGCCGCCGTCCGCTCGGAGGCCGCGACCGAGGCCGCCGCCGAAGCGGACGACGCGCGCAGCGCGGCCCTCACCGAAAGCGCGGTGACCGTCCTGCTGGGACTCGCCGCCGTGCTGCTCGCCCTGCTGATCTCCGTGCGGATCGGGCGCGGCCTGGTGATCGAGCTGGTCGGCCTGCGCGACTCGGCCCTCGAACTGGCCAACCGGCGGCTCCCGCGCGCGATGCGCAGGCTGCGGGCCGGCGAGAAGATCGACCCGGACGCCGACGTGCCGGTGGTGCCGCCGAGCGACGGCGAGATCGGCCAGGTCGGCGCCGCGCTCCACGCCGTGCAGCGCGCCGCCCTGACCGCCGCCGCGGAACGCGCGGAGCTGCTCACCGGCGTGTCCGGTGTGTTCGTCACGCTCGCCCGGCGCAGCCAGTCGCTCGTGCACCGCCAGCTCAGCCTGCTCGACACGATGGAACGGCGCACCGAGGAACCCGCCGAGCTGGAGGACCTCTTCCGCCTCGACCACCTCGCCGCGCGCATGCGCCGCCATGCCGAAGGGCTGATCATCATGTCCGGCGCCGCCCCCGGCCGCGTGTGGAGCAAACCCGTCCCGCTGATGACCGTCGTCCGCGCGGCCGTCGCCGAGGTCGAGGAGTTCCAGCGCGTCGAGGTGCACCGGATGGCCGACGTCGGCGTCCAGGGCGCCGCCGTCGCCGACCTCACCCACATGATCGCCGAGCTGGTCGAGAACGCCACCTCGTTCTCCCCGCCGAACACCACGGTCCTGGTGCACGGCGAGGCCGTCGGCGCCGGGTTCGTCGTGGAGATCGAGGACCGCGGCCTCGGCATGGGCCCGGAGCGGCTGGCCGAGGCCAACCGGCGGATCGCCGAGGCGCACCAGCTCGACCTGTTCGACGGTGAGCAGCTCGGTTTCTACGTGATCAGCCGCCTGGCCCGGCGCCAGGGCATCACCGTCACGCTGCGGCGCTCGGCCTACGGCGGCACGACCGCGGTCGTGCTGCTGCCGACCGCGCTGCTCACCCGCGCCGAGGCCACGCCCGCCGACGCCGAGGTCCCCACGGCCCGGTCGCGCCCGGCGCGGCGCCCCGAGCCGGCCCGGGAACGGGACAACGGACGGCACCGTCCGCCGCCGCGCCCGCCGGCTCCGCCGCGGCCAGAACCGGTGGTCGCCGAGGACGACGAAACCGGCGGTCTGCCGCGCCGCAAACGACAGGCGCACCTCGCTCCCGGGTTGCGTGAATCCGCGCAGGACGAAGCCGCGGCGCCGCGGACGTCGCCCGACGAGGCCCGCGCCACCATGTCCGCCCTGCAGCAGGGATTCACCCGCGGACGCAACGGATGACGACGAGAGGGGTAGCGGTGGACACCACCGATAACAGCAGGGAGCTCGCCTGGCTGCTGGACGAGCTGGTGGGCAACGCGCCACGGGTCCGGAACGCGCTGCTGCTGTCCAACGACGGCCTGGCGATGGCCACTTCGACGGGGATGACCCGCGAGGAGAGCGAGCACCTCGCCGCGGTGTCGTCGGCCCTGAACAGCCTCGCGAAGGGCGCGGGCAGGCAGTTCGACGCCGGCGCGGTCCGGCAGACGATGGTCGAGCTCGACGGCGGGTTCCTGTTCGTCATCGCGGCGGGCGGCGGGACCTGCCTGTCGGTGTTCGCCGAGGCAGGCACGGACATCGGACTGGTCGCTTACGAGATGGCGCGGCTCGTCTCGCAGGTGGGTGAGCACATGTACACCGCACCGCGGCTGGACCGGACAGGCACGTGAGCGACTGGTACGGCGACGAGTCCGGCCCCATGGTCCGCCTGTACGCGCTGACCAGGGGCCGGGCCCGGCCGTCCGCCGACTTCCTGGACATCATCGCGCTCGTCTCCGCCCGCACGCGGCCCGAGCACGACCTCACCTTGAGCCCCGAGCAGGCGGTGATCCTCCAGCTGTGCCAGGCGCACACGCTGTCGGTCGCGGAGATCGCGGCCCGCGCGAACCTGCCGCTCAACGTCACGCGGGTGCTGCTGGCGGACCTGCTGAACGGCGGGCACATCGAGGTGACCCGCCCGGCGCCGGCCGCCACCGGGCCGACCGATCGCATCCTGAGGGAAGTGCTGAATGGACTCCGTGCGCTCTGAACCACTGCCCGCGCCTGCGAAACCCTTCACCGCGTTGAAGATCCTCATCGCGGGTGGTTTCGGCGCGGGCAAGACCACGATGGTCTGGGCCGTCAGCGAAATCCAGCCGTTGCGCACGGAGGAGTACCTGACCGAGGCCGGTGCCGAGATCGACGACGCCGAGGGCGTGGAGCAGAAGACGACCACTACGGTCGCCATCGACTTCGGCCGGATCACGTTCGACGAGCACCTCGCGCTGTACCTGTTCGGCACGCCGGGGCAGGACCGGTTCTGGTTCTTCTGGGACGACATCGCGCAGGGCGCGCTCGGCGCGGTCGTCATCGCCGACACGCGCCGCCTCGAAGACTGCTTCCCGGCGGTCGACTACTTCGAGCGGCGGGAGACACCGTTCGTGGTGGCGGTGAACTGCTTCGCCGGATCCCGCCAGTACCGCGCGAACCAGGTCGCGGCGGCGCTCGACCTCGACCCCGGCATCCCGGTGGTGCTGTGCGACGCGCGGAACCGGGAGTCGGCCAAGGAAGTGCTGATCGCGCTGGTGGAGCAGGTGCGACGCGGCAGGCACCGCTGAGTTCGGCCGGGACCGACACGACCGGTTCCTAGCGTGGCGGCGTGAACACCGCAACGGACGAGCACGTCGTGATCGACCCGAAGATCCTGTACTTCGGCACCCCCGTGGTGCTGCTGTCGACCGAGAACGCCGACGGCAGCGCCAACCTCGCGCCGATGTCCTCGGCTTGGGCGCTGGGCCACGTGGTCGTGCTGGGGCTGTCCGCCGCCTCGCACACGGCGGCCAACCTCCGCGCGCGCCGGGACGTCGTGGTCAACCTGCCGGGCCCGGAGCAGTGGCGGGCGGTGGAGCGGCTGGCCCCGCTCACCGGCGCGGACCCGGTGCCCGCGCACAAACGCGGCACGTTCCGGCACGAGCCGGACAAGTTCGCGGCGGCCGGGCTGCGGCCCGTGGACTCGGACCTGGTCCGGCCGCCGCGGGTGGCGGACTGCCCGATCGCGCTGGAGGCGCGGGTGGCCGAGGTGGGGGAGGGCTGCGGCGGCGGGGTCGTGGTGGTGCAGGCGGAGGTGCTGCGCGTGCACTGCGATCCGCGGCTGGTGGTGCCGGGGACGCAGCACGTGGACCCCGGCGCGTGGAGGCCGCTGATCTACAACTTCCGGCACTACTTCGGTCTCGGGCCGGAGCTGGGGCACAGCTTCCGCTCGGAGACGCCGCGCTAGGTGGCTGGGGCGGCCTGGGTGGTGGGGTTGCTGTTTGGGGGAGGGGCGGCTTTGTGGGGCTGTTGCTTGGGGGAGGGGCGGCTGTATGGGGGGTTTGTGGCTGCGCGGGGTCGCCGGGGCCGCAGCCTGCGGCTGGGTGGTGGGGCTGTCGTTCCGGGGAGCGAGCGGCGGCTGCGTGGCGGACTGCGGCTGGATGGTGGGGCTGCCGTTCCGGGAGCGGCGGCAGCGTGGCGGCTTGTGACTGGTGGCCGGGCTGCTGCGCGGGGGAGGGCGGGGCCTGCGACTAGGTGGCCGGGCTGCTGCTCGGGGGAGGGGCGGCAGCGTGGCGGCTTGTGAATGGGTGGCCGGGCTGCCGTTCGGGGGACGGGCAGCAGTGGTGGCTGGCGCTGGGTGGCCGGGCTGCGGCTCGGGGCAGGGGCAGCGTGGCAGCCAGCGCCCGGGCGGCGGGAGCAGCCGCGGCAGGTGAGCGGCGGGCAGGATCAGCGCGCCCGAGTCACCACAGTCAGGAGCCCTGCTCGCGGCGGGCGCGGGCCCGGCGTTTGCCCTCGTGCATCGCCTGCACGCGGGCGATCGGGATGGTGCGGCCGTGCTCGACCAGCTCCTCCGGCAGCTCCTGCGGGTCCGGCAGCGACTCGGTCCACGGGTCGCCCGAGTCCAGCAGCCGCAGGGCCTCCCGCAGGGTGAAGTCGCCGGGGTGCACGTTGTCCAGGTCGCTCCACGGCACCGGGAACGACACCGGCAGACCGGGCCGCACCCGCGGGCTGTAGACCGACACGACCGTAGCGCCACCCGCGCGGGTCGAGTCGAGGAAGACCTTGCCCTCGCGGTCCTCGCGGATGAACGCCGTCGTCGCCAGTTCCGGGTCGAGCGCCTCGGCCCGCGCGGCCAGCGCCCGGGTGGCCGCGGCGGCCTGCTCCGCGTCGGCGCCGCGCACCGGCACGAAGATGTGCACCCCCTTGGAACCGCTGGTCTTCACCGCGCCGGCCAGACCGCAGTCGTCCAGCGCGCGGCGCACCAGGTGGGCCGCGCGCACCGCCAGGTCGAAGGCCGCCGAGCCCTCCGGCGGATCCAGGTCGAGCACCAGGTGCGTCGGCTGGTCCAGGTGCCCGGCGAGGCCCAGCGTCGGGTGGTACTCGATCGCCCGCTGGTTGCCGAACCACAGGAGCGTGCGGCGGTCGTCGCACAGGGCGTAGGTCACCTGCCGGTGCGAGCTTTCGGCCCACATGCTCACCCGCGGCACCCACTCCGGCGTGTACTTCGGCAGGTTCTTCTGCATGAACGCGTCCTGGCCGCGCAGCACCCGCACGACCGACAGCGGACGGTCCCGCAGCGCCGCGATCATCCGGTCGGCGACCGCGTCCAGGTAGTCGACCAGATCGCGCTTCGTGGCGCCGGCATCGGCGAACAGTGACTGGTCGAGGTTCGTCAACGACACGCCGTCCCGCACCTCTGCGCTGCTCATGGCCCCACTCTTGCCGATCCGTGTCGTCCAGGCCACCCCTGGCCGGGTTTGCCGCCACCCGCGCAGGGGTAGCGATTCCCCGTGGACATGGGTGAGCGGTACCGGCTCGAGGAGCGGATCGGTGGCGGTGGCAGTGCCGACGTGCACCGCGCGTGGGACCGCGTCGCCGAACGCGAAGTCGCGATCAAGCTCTTCCACGCCGGCTCGACACCCGCCCAGCAGCGGCGGCAGGCGCAGGAGTTCCGCATCCTGGACCGGTTGCGGCACCCGGCTCTGGTGCCGCTGTACGACTCCGGCGTGTGCGACGGGCGCGCGTTCTTCGTGATGCGGCTGGTGCACGGCCCGACGCTCGCGGACCGCATCGCCGAGGGGCCGCTGGCGGTGGACGAGACGATCGAGCTGGGCGCGCGGCTGGCGGACGCGCTGGCCTACGTGCACCACGCCGGCATCACGCACCGCGACGTCAAGCCCGCCAACATCCTGCTCGGGCCGGACGGGGCGGTGCTCGGTGACTTCGGCATCGCGCAGGGCCACGACAGCACCCGCTTCACCACCACCGGCACCGTCGTGGGCACCGCCGCGTACATGGCGCCCGAGCAGGTGCGCGGGGAACCGGTCGGGCCGGCCGCGGACGTCTACTCGCTCGGGCTGGTGCTGCTGGAATGCCTGTCCGGGCGGCGCGAGTACCCCGGGTCGCTGACCGAGTCCGCGGTGGCGCGCCTGCTGCGCCCGCCCGCGGTGCCGGAGGGCCTGCCACCGCACTTCGCGGACCTGTTGCGGCGCATGGGGAACCGGGACCCGCAGGGGCGGCCGACGGCGCGCGAGGTGGCGGCCGTGCTCGGCGGGGTCACCCGGCCGCTGGTGCCGCTGAAGCCGAAGCGGCGCCTCGGTGTCGCCGCCGGGATCACCGGCGTGGCGGCCGCGGCCGCGATGGCGTTCACCCTGCTGAACGGCTCCACCACGGAGGCTCCGGCCTCGGTGCCCGCACCCACCGCGCCGGCCCCCGCGCCGGTGGCCGCACCGCCGGTGACGAGCGAAACACCCGCTCCGGTGGCGAAAACCGCTCCGGCGAGCCAGAGCGAGGAGGCTCCCGCTCCCGCGAAGGGCCGGAAGGACGACAAGGGCAAGGGCCAGGACAAGGGCAAGGGGCCGGACAAGAAGCCCGGCAAGGACAAGTGAGGCGTCAGACCGCCTTGCTCATGTGCACCAGCGCGCCGTCGAGGAACGGCTCCTCGCGGTCCACCCGGTAACCCAGCCGCCGGTAGAAGCGGATGTTCTCGGTGAACAGGGCGTTCGTGTAGAGCCGTACGCCGGGCAGGCCCATCGACTGGGCCAGCAGGTCGGCATGCCGCATCAGCAGTCGCCCGTAACCGGCGCCCTGCGCGGACGGCCGCACGGCGACGTTCTCGATCAGCAGGTGGTCCACCGCCGGGATCATCTCGATCAACGCGACCAGCTGGTCGTCGTCGTAGAGCAGGTCGATGTGGTGGGCGGTGACGGCCTGCCGGTAGTCCGTGCGCATCGGCAGGGGTTCGCGCCGGATGAGGTCCACCCACTTCGCGTACGCGGCGTGGACGAGTTCCCGGATCGCGTCGGCGTCGTCGGGCGTCGCGCGTCGGAAGAGGTACTTGTGCGGCATTTCTCCTCCTTCGCGGCCGGGCGGTTGCCCGTGGGCCTCGGGGGTACCCGGTGGCCGCACGAACAGCCGAGTATCAGGAGAGCGTATGGCGCAGCACGCCGGACTCCGGGACCTCGCCGCCGCGGGTCGCGCGGAGGCCGACGCCTACCGGGGGAACCACGACCGTCCGCTGGGCGGCTATCTCGTCGTCATGCTCGTGTACACCTCGCTCGTGGCGACGGCGGTGCTCGCGGCTCTGCTCACCGGCCGGAAGTTGCCCCGTGACCTGCGGGTGTCCGACATCGCCCTGATGGCGATGGGTACCCACAAACTGGCGCGCACGATCAGCAAGGACGCCGTCACCAGCCCCTTGCGCGCCCCGTTCACCCGATACGCTGACGCCGGCGGGCCGGCCGAGGTGATGGAGGAGGTGCGCAAGCCCTCCGGGCTGCGGCACAGCCTCGGCGAGCTGCTGAGCTGCCCGTTCTGCCTCGACATGTGGGTGGTGACCGGGTTCACCGTCGGCCACGTCTTCGCGCCCCGGGTCACGCGTCTGGTCGTGGCGGCGATGGCCGCGCTGACCGGCGCCGATTTCCTGCAGCTGGCCTACGCGAAGGCGCAGCAGATCGCCAAGGGCTGAGCCCGCCGGGTGTCGCGGAGGAGGAGCAGGGGTACTCGCACCGCGGACAGGAGGTGCGATGACTGAGCTGATGACCCGGGAAGACGCGGCCATCGAGGTCCGCGACCCCGCGAGCGGCGAGCTGGTGGGACGCGTGCCGAGCGCGACTGCGGAAGAGGTCGACGAGGCGGTGCGCGCGGCGCGGGCGGCGTTCGCGGGCTGGGCGCGGACCGCGGCGGGGGAGCGGGCTGCCGCGGTGAAGGCCGCGGCGGCCGAGCTGCGCGAGCGGGCCGACGAGCTGGCCGCGATGAACAACCGCGAGACCGGCAAGCTGCCGGACGAGGCACGCGAAGGTGTCCTCGCCGGCGCGGGGACCCTGGAGCAGTACGCGGAGCTGGGGCCCGCCCACCGCGGGCGCAGCCTGCAGGGCGGCTGGGACGCGACGGACCTGATGGTGCCCGGGCCGCGGGGCCTCGTGGTGGCGCTGACGCCGTGGAACGACCCGGTCGCGGTCGCGTGCGGGCTGATCGGCGCGGCGCTGGCGACGGGCAACGTCGTCGTGCACAAGCCGAGCGAGCGGTGCCCGCACGTCGGGCGGATGCTGACCGAGCTGATCGCGCGGCACCTGCCCGCGAACGTGCTGGTCTGCGTGGACGGCGACGGCCGGGTGGGCGCGCAGCTCGCGGAGTCCGCCGACGTCGACGTGATCGCGCACGTCGGCAGCACGGCGACCGGCCGTTCGGTGGCGGTGGCCGCGGCCCGGACCGGGGCGAAGGTGCTGCTGGAGAACGGCGGCAACGACGCGCTGATCGTCGACGCCGGTGTGGATCCGAAGTGGGCGGCCGGGCAGGCCGCGCTGGGGGCGTTCGCGAACGCCGGGCAGATCTGCGTGTCGGTGGAGCGGATCTACGTGCACCGGTCGGTGGCCGACGAGTTCCTGGACGCGCTGGTGGCGGAGGCGCGCAAGCGACCGTCCGAGGTGCCGATGGCGCCGCTGGTGGACGAACGGCAGCGCGAGCACGTGCACTCGCACGTCGAGGACGCGGTGGCGCAGGGCGCGTCGCTGCTGGCGGGCGGGACGTTGCCGGACGGACCGGGCGCGCACTACCCGGCGACCGTGCTGGCCGGGTGCACGCCGTCGATGCGGGTGCTGAGCGAGGAGACGTTCGGGCCGGTCGCGCCGGTGCGCGTGGTGGACAGCTTCGACCAGGCGCTGGAAGAGGCGGCCGACGACCGGTACGGCCTCACCGCGACGGTGCTGACCGAGTCGATGGCGCACGCGCAGCGGGCGTGGCGGGAACTGCCCGTCGGGACGGTGAAGGTGAACAACGTCTTCGGCGGCGCGCCCGCCGGGGCGGCCCACCCGCGCAAGGCCAGCGGCGAGGGGTTCGGCTACGGGCCCGAGCTGCTCGACGAGATGACCGTGACGAAGGTCGTCCACATCGGACCGTCCGGCGGCCGGGCGTGAACGTCCGGTCCCGCCCTCTCCCCGGGGGCGGGACCGGAACGCGTGTCAGCGGGTGGCGAAGACGTACGGCTTGAGCGGCGGCTCCGCCGGCACCCGGCCGTGCAGGGCGAGCTGCTCGGCGATCACACCGGTCAGCGCCGCGTAGTCGGTCGCGAACCGCACTGGATCGACTCCGGGCATGAACAGCTGTCCGCACGTTTCGCGGGGCACGCGTGCGGGGTCGGCCGGACCGGGATGCGTCAGGGCGTCCATCGCGATCGCGTACGCCGTCGGGTCGTAGGTGCCGACGGCGAGGTGCTCCCCGGCCACGTTCGCCGGGCACACGTCCTGGACGGCCACGTTAGCGATCCGCCCGCCCCCGCCACGGAGGCTGGTGGTGCCGCTGTCGTCGAGGTTGGGCTGGACGAACTCGTCGGTGCGGGTGTAGACCGCCGTGTAGGAGATGCCAGGGAAGGTTTCCTGACCGGAGTTCATCGCCCTGGTGTAGGCCGAGTTCAGCGTCTGCTGCCACAGCGCGGGTGCGCATCCGAGGACCGGCGGGCACATCGCGTTGATCACGACGCTGCCGTGGTTGGTCGCCCCGAGTCCGACGTAGTCGTCGACCATCGGCCGCAGGTCGGGCCAGAACCGCAGCGCGAAGCGGGGTTCGGTGCCGCCCTGGCTGTGGCCGACGACGTCGACCTGGCGTCCGCTGATCCGGTGCACGTGCCGGATCGCGTTGACCACGTACTCGGCGGAGACCTGGGCGTCGGACATCGCCTGGTCCGGCAGGGTCACCGCGCAGTAGGGCCTGCCGAGCCGGTCCAGCGCCCGGAACCAGTTCCAGCCGAAGTCCTGCTGGGGGGTCAGGGTCGTGCCGGGCACGAAGAGCACCACGTCTTCGGTCGCCACGGCGGCGTTCGCCGTGCAGGTGATGCTCTTCGCCAGCTCCGCGGCGGGCACGGTGAGCTCCGGTCCGGGGCGGTCCACCGGTGCGAAGGACGGTGCGGCGGCCGCGGGCGCCGGCACGGCGATGGCTGCGGCGATCAGGGCTGCCGCCGCGAGAACACGGTGAAGGCGCATCGTTGCTGCCTTTCTGTCCACATCGGATCCACTTGGGGTGCCGGGAACGATAACCGTGCGCCGACGTCGGTGCAACACATTCAGAAATGTTGCAGACCGCGTCCCCTCGACGTAGAGTGCCGGTGTGAGCACAGACGTGTCCTGGAGCAGGCTGGCGTCGGACGCGGCGCTGGAGTCCGCGCGCCGGGAGCCGTTCACCAGGCTGTCCCGCGAGCTCTACGCGGGACAGGAGAGTCGTCACGCCGGGCCGCGCCAGGCTCTGCGGGCCGCGCGCCGCACCTTCCTCGCCGGTGAGCGGGTCGACATGGGGGCGCTGGCCGCGGAACTCGGGGTCGACCGGGCGACCCTGTTCCGCTGGGTGGGCAACCGCGACGAGTTGCTGTCCGAGGTGATCTGGTCGCTGTGCCTGCCGACCTGGCAGGGCGCCGTCCGCGGCGCCGAGGGGACCGGGGTGGCCCGGGTCGTGTCGGTGTTCCACGCCTTCAGCGGTGCCATCATCGACGCCGGGTTCTTCCGGGCCTACCTCCGCCGGGAGCGCGACCGCGCGCTGCGGCTGCTCACCACCCGGGCCGGTGTGCACCAGACCCGCGTGATCGCGCTGTTCGAAGGGCTGCTCCGCGCCGAGGAGGCCGATTCCGGTCTGCGGCTGCCGCTGCCCGCGCACGACACGGCGTACGTGATGACCCGCATCGCGGAGTCGTTCATCTACGCCGATCTGATCGTCGGTGAGGAACCCGACGCGGCCAAGGCGGCCGCCGCCGTCGCGGCTCTGCTCGGCCCGGCCCAGTCCTGAGTGGACAACGGCCTACGCTGATTCGCGCGGCTTCAGCGACACCGGCCGTCGCGCGCCTCGCCGGTCGACGGGATGACCGTCACGAAGGCCGTCCACATCGGATGGTCCCCCGGTCGGGCCGGTCAGGCAGGCACGCGGCCGAGAGCCTCGGCCAGCTGGGCGCGGTAGGCGGCCAGCCGGCCGGGGCGGTTGCCGGTCAGCGCGCCCACCAGCTCGCCATCCCGCCGGTAGGCGATGTCGAGTCTGCCGCCGTCCGGGTCGTTTTCGTGGACCTCGACGGTGTCGGCGAACGCGGGGAAACCCACGGCGCGGAGCCGGACGCCGTAGAGGTCGGACCAGAACGACGGCACCGGGCGGTAGGTGGCGGGATGGGCCGGGTCGAGCAGGGTCCGGGCGGCCACCTCGGCCTGTTCGACCGCGTGTGTCCAGTGGCCGAGCACGGCGCCGTCCGGCTCCGCCCACGGGTGTGGCCACCGGGCCACGTCTCCCGCCACCACGATGCCCGGCACCGGCGTCCCGTCGATGCCGAGCGCTCGTGCGTGGTGGTCGCAGACGAGACCGCGGTCGATGCGCAGGCCCGCGCCGTCGAGCCATCCGGTGCGCGGCGACGCGCCCAGTGCCACCACCGCGAGATCGGCCGCCACCCGGGTGCCGTCCGACAGGATCGCGCCGGTCAGCCGGTGGCCACCGGTGAACGAGCCGACCCGCGTGCCCGTCCGCAGGGACACCCCGGCCGCGCGGTGCAGTGCCGCGACGAACTCGCCGGCGACCGGCCCCAGTGCGGAGCGCAGCGGCTGCGGCTGCGCTTCGACCAGTTCGACGGACGTCCCCCGGCCCCGGGCGGCGGCGGCCAGTTCACCACCGAGGAAACCGGCCCCGACGACCAGCAGGTGATCGCCGCCGCCGAGCCGGTGCCGCAGGGCCCGGGCGTCGTCCAGCGTGCGGAACACCCCGACTTCCGGCGGATGCGTTCCCGGCCAGGGGTTCGGCGCGGCGCCGGTGGCGACGACCAGGCCCGTGTAGGGCAGGACGTCGCCGCCGTCCAGTTCGACGGTGCGGCCCGGCACGTCCGGCCGGCGGGCTCGCCGTCCGAGCACCCAATCGATCCCGAGCCCGGCGGCCGGCAGTGCCGCCGCGGACTCGTCCGCGGTCGCGGCGAGGAGCTCCTTGGACAGCGGTGGCCGGTCGTAGGGGAGATGCGGCTCGGCGCCGACGACGGTCAGGCGCCCCCGGTAGCCGTGGCGGCGGAGTGCGGCGCACGCGCGCTGGCCCGCCAGGGACGCACCCACCACCACGATGCCCGCGTCACCGGCGGTCATGCCGCCGGTCTTCCGCTGCCGGACGGGCCGACGGTGATGGCGCGCACCGGGCAGGCGGACGCCGCCCGGATCACGTCCGCACGCCGTTCTTCCGGTGGGGAGGGCGAATAGCGGAGCTGGTCGTCGTCGTCGAAGGAGAAGACGTCCGGCGCGCCGAAGACACATTGGCCGTGGCTCTGGCACACCGCGAGGTCGACGTGTACTTGCACCGTGACCGTCCTATGAGGCAGTGGGGAGGGGAGGGTTGAAGCGGGAGAAGGCAGGTGCGCTCCAGCGGAGGCGACTGGCGCTGGGAATCTCGACCACGGCGCTGACGGTGAAGTCGACGACCCGTTGCGCCCCCGGCAGGGAGCCGGCCGCGGCCGGCCCCCAGTCGGTGCGCGCCGATCCGGTGAGCTGCAGGGTCGTGCCCGTGGCCCAGTCCTGGAACAACAGTCCGGCGGCCGGGTTGACCTCCAGGTTGCCCAGCGTGTTGAACATGGCATTGCCGACGTAGTCCGGCCAGCGCAGCGTGGTGTCGGACAGCACCTGGACGAAGCCTGGGTTGCCGCCGCGGTGCGAAGCGTCGGCGTCGCCGTCCCGGTCGGCGGTGGCGACGAAGAACGTGTCGGCGCGGCTGAGGAGTTCCCGCTGGTCCGGCGACAGGGCGGACGAGGTGACCGGTTCGCCGGGCGCGGCCTGCTCCGGGTGCGGTTCCCGCTTCTGGATGTACTTCGGGCAGTTCGCGTAGACCTGCTCGAGCGCGACCCGCAAGCCGCCGGCGACCGGTGTGCTGCGGCCGTTCATCCGCATGCGGCGCCGGGAGGACGCCTCGATCGCGAGCATGCCCACCGGTGCGGGTTCGCCGAGCCGGGAGCGCAACGGGTCGCCGGGCGCCGGGAGCGCCGCGACGGCGAGCGTGGTGTCGTCCTCGGCCCGCAGGAACCCCGGCGGTCCGGACAGGAGTGTGGCCCAGACCCGGCCCTCGGCGTCGGTGGCGCCGAGCACGAGCATGACCTGCCGGGCGAGGAAATCCCGGGCCACCGCCGGGATCGCGTGCTGGATCGCGCGGGCGGAGAACCCGCCCTGGTCGAGGAGGCCGGAGCGCCGCTGGGCGGCCCGTTCACCCTCGTGGTAGACGTCGACCGCCACAGCGGCCTCCTTTCAGCGCGGAATCAGGGTGCGGATCAGAAGAAGCCGCAGGTGGGCGCCTCGCCGCTGGGGGCGGCCGCGGTCTCGGCGCCGCTCGGCGCGTAGATCTCCAGGCGGATGCCGTCCGGGTCGGTGAAGAAGATGCCGCCGGAGCTCATGCCTTCCCCGTGCGGCACCACTCCGTCGTAGCGGAACTCGGCACCGAGTTCGCGCAGCACCGACTCGGCCGCTCGCACCTCGTCGATCGAGTCGACCTGGAAGGACAGGTGGTGCAGCCCGGCCGAGGACGCCGGGAACGGCGTCTCGCTCTGCTGCCACAGGGTCAGCACCAGCCGCCCGTCGCGCCCCAGGAAAGCCCAGCGCCGCTCGTCGTTCCCGCCTTCCGCCTGCACCTGGAACCCGAAAACCCGGGTGTAGAACGGCACCGCGCGCTCCAGGTCCGTCACGTTCAGACCGACGTGGCCGGTCTGAACGGCGCTGATCGTGGCAGTGGTCATGAGCTTCCTCCTCGATGGGGTCTAACTGTCTTAATGACGTTAGGCGGTTAGACGATCCAGTGTCAACCACCTATTCGTCGATGACCGGATAGAATGGGCTCATGTCAGATCCCCGTCCGCTGACCGGCGAGCCGCTGTGCCTCGATCTGCTGAACACGTATTGGATCGGCGAGAACGGCCCCGAGGACCTGCTCGACTCCACCGACGGTGTGGGCGTCTGGCTGCACTCGGCCGGCCTGGCGGACCGGGCGGTCGCGAACGAGGCGACGCGCGGAGCCCTGCGTGAGACGCGGGAAGTTCTCCGGGCCCTGGTCGACGGCGAAGCCGGGCGGGACGCCGCTCGCGAACTCAACCTGATCCTCGAGCGCGGGGCGCTGCGCTACCGGCTCGGCGCAGCAGGGCCGGAGGCGCGTGGCACGACCGATGATCCGGCCTGGCTGCCTGCCTGGCTCGCCGCGACGGACTACCTGGGACTCGTCGACGGCAAGCCGGAGCGGATCAAGCGGTGCGCGGCGCACCCGAAGTGCGTGCTGCACTTCTACGACACGACCAAGAACGGCACGCGCCGGTGGTGCTCGATGGCGGGGTGTGGCAACCGGGCGAAAGCCGCCCGGCACTACGAACGGGAGCGAGCCGGGGCCGGCTGAGGCCGGGGCGGCTCACGCCGATTCGCGCAGTTTCAGCGACACCGGCAGCACCTGCCGCCGCGGGCGGATCGTTTCGCCGGCCAGCAGGGCGGTCAGCGTGGCGACCATCTGGCGCACTTGGGCGGCCGGGTCCTGGTGCACCGTCGTCAGCGGGGGGTTCATCGCGGTGGCCAGCGCCGGGTGGTCGTCGAAACCCACGACCGCCACGTCGGCGGGCACGCGGCGGCCCGCGGCGCCCAGTGACTGCAACACGCCCGCGGCCATCACGTCGCTCGCCACGAAGACCGCGTCCAGGTCTGGTTTCCGCGCGAGCAGCCGGTCCATCGCGTCGCGGCCGCCGTCCAGCGTGAAGTCCGCCTCCTCCGCCAGGCCCGCCGACTCCAGCCCCGCGTCGGCCAGCGTCTTGCGCCATCCGGACAACCGGTGGACCGCCGCGGTCTGGTCCTGCGGGCCGGCGACCGTCGCGATGCGGCGGCGGCCCAGCGAAACCAGGTGCTCCACCGCGAGCCGCGCGCCGGACTCGTTGTCGAAGTCGATCACGTGCACGCCGCGCGCCACCCCGCCCGCCGGGCCGCCGAACACGACCGGCAGCCGCAGCAGCCGCAGCGCCCGCGGCAACGGGTCCGCCTGGTGCGGCGCGAACACCAGCGCCCCGTCGACGTGCCCGCCCTCCAGGAAGCGCAACGTCCGCGCCAAGTCGTCCCGGCCGTCGCAGAACATCAACACCATCTGCGCGCCGGACGCCGCCAGCTCCCGGTACCCGGCGCGCATCACCGCGGTCCGGTACGGATCGCCGAGCACGACCTCCTCCGGCTCGGACAGCACCACCGCCACCGCGCCCGTCCGCCGCGTCACCAGCGACCGCGCCGCCTGGTTCGGCGAATAGCCCAGATCGGCCGCCGCCGCGCGCACCGCTTCCCGGGCGCGGGCGCTGACGTTCGGGTCGTCGTTGAGCGCCCGGGACGCTGTCGAGCGCGAGACCCCGGCGAAGGCGGCCACGTCCTCCAGCGTCGGTCGACCGTCGTGGTTGCCGTGTGCGGTCACCGGGTCACCTTCCGCCATCGATGGGAGCGCTTCCAACAATAGCGCATCTTGACACGGCGGGTGACTAGGGACACACTCAAGCCCGTTCTGGGAGCGCTCCCAAAATCTCCCTCCCTGGAACCCCACGAGTTAGGGAATCGACGTGCGACATCTTCACAAGGGCGTGAGCTTCGCGATCGGGCTGGCGGTGCTGGGCGCGAGCCTGGCCGCCTGTGGCGGCGGCTCGTCCGGGACGTCCGGCGACGGGCGGATCGAGCTGTCCATCGGCACCTTCACCGAATTCGGCTACGAAGACCTGATCACCGAGTACGAACGCCTGCACCCCAACATCAAGATCACCCACCACAAGACCGGCGAGGGCGGCCCCTACCACCAGAACCTGATCACGAAGCTGGCCGCGGGCAACGGGCTGGAGGACGTGGTCGCGGTCGAGGAGGGCCACTTCTCCGACATCATCGACAAGTCGTCCAAGTTCAACGACCTCACCGAGATCGGTCCCAAGGACGTGACCCCGGACCGGTGGCTGAACTGGAAGTACGAGGCGGGCAAGGACTCCGACGGCCGCCTGATCGGCTACGGCACCGACATCGGCCCGCTGGCCCTGTGCTACCGCAAGGACCTGCTGCAGGCCGCCGGGCTGCCGTCCGATCCGGAGGGCGTCAAGTCGCTTTTCGCGACCTGGGAGTCCTACTTCGCGGCCGGCGACCAGTACGTGCAGCGCACCGGTGGCAAGGCGTGGTTCGACGCGTCCTCGCAGCTGTACAACTCGATGGTCAACCAGCTCGAAACCGGTTACCTGGACCGCAACGACAACCTCACCATCGAGACGAACCCGGGCATCAAGGCGGCCTGGGACCGCATCACCGGCGCGATCCAGCGCGGCCAGTCCGCGAAGCTCATCGCGTTCGGCAACGAGTGGAAGACCGGGTTCCAGCAGGGATCCTTCGCCACCACGGTGTGCCCGTCGTGGATGCTCGGCGTGGTCGAGGAGAACGCCGGTCCCGGCAACGCGGGCAAGTGGGCGGTCACCGACGCGTTCCCCAACGGCGGCGGCAACTGGGGCGGCTCGTACCTGACCGTGCCCAAGCAGAGCCAGCACCCGAAGGAGGCCGCGGAGTTCGCGGCGTGGCTGACCGCGCCGGAGCAGCAGCTCAAGGCGTTCCAGGCGCGCGGCAACTTCCCGAGCCAGACGCAGGCGCTCACCTCGCCGCAGCTGCTGCAGCAGACCGAGCCGTACTTCGGCGACACCAAGGTCGGCGAGCTCTACTCCGAGCAGGCCAAGAAGGTGACCCGCGCGCAGTACAAGGGTCCCGGCGACGGCCAGATCCAGGAGAACGTCACCAGCCCGGCGCTGCAGGCCGTCGAGCAGGGGACACCACCCGGCCAGGCCTGGCAGCAGGTGGTCGACGAAGCCAAGAAGATCGTGAAGTGAGCGCAGGGGGAACGGGCCGATGACCACTGTGGCCGAAAAACCACCGCGGCAGGACGTGCCGCCGGAACCGGTGAGACCGACGCTGCGGCAACGGTTGTCGCGCTGGGACGTCAGGTTTTCGCCGTACCTCTACATCGCGCCGTTCTTCGTGGTGTTCGGCCTGACCGGCCTGTTCCCCCTGCTCTACACGGGTTACGTGTCGCTGTTCGACTGGGAGATCGGCGACGACGACCCGAAGTTCGTCGGGCTGGAGAACTTCGTGACGCTGCTGGGCGACGCGCAATTCTGGAACGCGGTCGTGAACACGATCTCGATCTTCGTGCTCTCCAGCGGGCCGCAGCTGGTGATCGCGATCCTGCTCGCGGCGTTGCTGTCGCTGCGGCTGCGCTTCCCGGCGAGCTGGCGGGTCGGGATCCTGCTGCCCTACTCGGCCAGCCTCGTCGCGCTCGGCATCATCTTCGCGAACCTGTTCGGCCCGCGGTACGGGCTGGTCAACGCGATGCTGGAGGCGGTGGGGCTGGACCGGGTGGAGTGGCAGGCCAACGGGTTCGCCAGCCACCTGGCGATCGCGACGATGGTCAACTGGCGCTGGACCGGCTACAACGCGCTGATCGTGCTGGCGGCGATGCAGGCGCTGCCGCGGGACGTGTACGAGGCGGCGGTGGTCGACGGGGCCGGCGCGGTCCGCCGGTTCTTCTCCATCACGCTGCCGATGCTGAAGCCCACGCTGATCTTCGTGGTGGTGACCTCGACGATCGGCGGGCTGCAGATCTTCACCGAGCCCAAGTTGTTCGACGCGATGCCCGGGTCGAACAACGGCGGTTCGCAGCACCAGTTCCAGACCCTGACGTTGTACCTGTACCAGTCGGCGTTCGAGGGCTTCGACCTCGGCTACGCCTCGGCGATCGCGTGGCTGCTGTTCCTGCTGATCGTCCTCATCGCGCTGGTCAACTTCCTGATCACCCGGCGGGTCGCCGCGACGACGGGACTGAAACGATGACCACACTGAGATTCCCGCGCGGGCGCGGCGGTTCGCGCTTCTTCGTCTACGCCACGCTGATCGCGTTCGTCGCGGGTTCGCTGTTCCCGTTCTACTGGTCGTTCCTGGTGGCCAGCCGCGACACCGGCATGCTGTCGGACCACCTGCCGCCGCTGCTGCCGGGCGGGAACTTCTGGGCCAACGCCGTCCGCGTGTTCGACGCGGTGCCGTTCTGGAAGGCGCTGGGCAACAGCGTGATCGTGGCAGGCACGGTGACGCTGACGACCGTGCTGTTCTCCGCACTCGCCGGGTTCGCCTTCGCCAAGATGCGGTTCCGCGGCTCGAACGGGCTGTTCGTGTTCATCGTGGTGACGCTCGCGGTGCCCACGCAGCTGGGCGTGATCCCGCTGTTCATCATGATGTCCGAGCTCGGCTGGGCCGGGCACCTGCAGGCGGTGATCGTGCCGAACCTGGTCACCGCGTTCGGGGTGTTCTGGATGCGCCAGTACATCGTGGACGCCGTGCCGTACGAGCTGATCGAGGCCGCGCGGGTGGACGGGTGCGGCGTGTTCGGGACCTTCGTGCACGTCTGCCTGCCCGCGATCCGCCCGGCGGCCGCGGTGCTCGCGATGTTCACGTTCATGATGTCGTGGAACGACTTCCTGTGGCCGCTGATCGTGCTCGACGCGGGCAACCCCACCGTGCAGGTGGCGCTGGAGAAGCTGCAGAGCGGCCACTACGTCGACTATTCGCTGGTGCTGGCCGGGACCACGCTGGCGACCATTCCGGTTCTGATCGTCTTCCTGCTGCTCGGGCGCCAGATCGTGTCCGGGATCATGCAGGGCGCGGTGAAAGGGTGAGCATGTCGGTTCTGGGTGAAGAGGTCACCGCCGGGCTGGAGTTCCCGCCCGGGTTCGCGTGGGGGGTCAGCACGGCCGCCTTCCAGATCGAGGGGGCGACCACTGTGGACGGTCGCACCGACTCGATCTGGGACGCGTTCTGCCGTCGTCCGGGCGCGGTCGCGGGCGGTGACACCGGAGAGCCTGCCGCCGACCACTACCACCGCTTCCGGGACGACGTCGCGCTGATGGCCGAACTCGGGCTCGGGGTGTACCGGTTCTCGCTGGCCTGGTCCCGGGTGCGCCCGGACGGCGGCGCGGTCAACCCGGCGGGGCTGGACTTCTACGAGCGGCTGGTGGACTCGTTGCTGGAGCGGGGGATCACCCCGTGGGCGACGCTCTACCACTTCGACCTGCCGCAGGCGCTGGAGGAGCGCGGCGGATGGGCCGCACGCGACACCGCCCACCGGTTCGCCGAGTTCGCCGCGTCGGCCGCCGAGCGGCTGGGCGACCGGGTGCCGTTCTGGTCCACGCTGAACGAACCGTGGTGCTCGGCGTTTCTGGGCTACGCCAAGGGGATCCACGCGCCGGGCAGGCAGGAGCCGCGCGCGGCGGTCGCGGCGGCGCACCACCTGCTGCTCGCGCACGGCCTCGGCCTCGCCGAGATCCGGCGGCACGCGCCGCGGGCGCAGGCGGGCATCACGCTGAACCTGTACCCGGTGCGGGCGGAGGACCCGTCGTCGGCGGCGGACCGCGACGCGGCGCGGCGGGTGGACGGGTTGCAGAACCGGCTGTTCCTCGACCCGGTGCTGCGTGGGCGGTACCCGGAGGACCTGCTGGCGGACCTGGAGCCGTTCGGCCTCGGCGCCTGCGTGCGGGACGGGGACCTGGCGCTGATCGGGGCGCCGATCGACCAGATGGGGATCAACTACTACCGCGGCTACGAGGTCACCGGCACGCTGCGGCCAGGGGTCGAGCCGGGCGGGCTGGAGTGGGTTGGCGCGGACGGGATCGGGTTCGTGCCCGACACGGCGGCGTCGGTGACGCACTCGGGGTGGTTCGTGCAGCCGGAGGGGCTGACCGAGACGCTGGTGCGGGTGCACCGCGAGTACCCGGCGGTGCCGTTGTACGTCACGGAAAACGGCGCGGCCTACGACGACTCCGTGCGGCCGGACGGCTGGATCGACGACGTCGAGCGGGTCGAGTTCCTCGCCGCCCACCTGCGGGCGGCGCACGCGGCGCTCGCGCAGGGGGTCGACCTGCGGGGGTTCTCGTACTGGTCGCTGCTGGACAACTTCGAGTGGGCGGAGGGGTATTCGAAGCGCTTCGGGCTGGTGCACGTGGACTACCGGACGCAGGTCCGCACGATGAAGCGCAGCGCCCACTTCTACGCCGACGTGATCCGCGACAACGCGGTGCCGCCGGTCCGCGGGTGACGGTGCTACGTCTCGTCGGTGAGCAGGCGGTGCTGCTCCACGAGCCACGTGTCGAACTCGACGGACGCGTGGATCCAGGTGGCGGTGGTGGTCACGAAGTGCTCCACCGTGACGCCGGCGCCGATCAGCATCATCGCCTCACCGACCAGCGTGACCGCACCGTCGTCGCCGGTGTGGCTGTACACCTTCGGCCACAGCGTGCGGCGGTTCCAGTCGTCGAGGAGTTCCAGGAGGTGCGGCTTGGCCTCGATCGCGTGGCGGCGGTCGTAGAAGGTGCGCACGGCGAAGGTCCGTCCCTCGTCCGCGCCGCGGAACACGAAGTACATCCGGAAGTGCTCCCACGGGGCGCCGAGATCGCCGTCCTCGTCGAGGCCGTACTCCAGCCCCATCTCCTCCAGCAGCCGCTCGACGAAGGCCTGGTCGGGAACGACGATCTCGGTGGTCATCCGGAGATCCTGTCAGGCGGGGGTGACCGTGGGCAGCGGGGTGGTGGTCAGGTCGGGCAGGGCGGGCGCCAGGTCGGCCATCAGGGCGGTCGCGTTGTCGTGGCCCCCCGCCGCCAGCGCCGCGTCCACCAGCGCCTGCGCGCTGTTCGACGGTACGCGCAGCAGCTCGGCCATCGCGGCGCGGGTCAGGACCTTGTGGACGCCGTCGCTGGTCAGCAGCAGCCCCGCGGGACCCATCGCGTCGGCGTGGCCGAACTCGTCCGGGCGCGCCGTCCGCACGCTGGTCGTGACCAGGTGCTCCATCCTGGGGGTGGGCACCTGGCCGCGGTCGCGGAAGTACTGCGCCAGCGTGTGGTCCCTGGTCAGCTGCCGCAGCGAGTCGCCGTTCCAGGCGTAGGCCCGCACGTCGCCGACCCACCCGACGCGGTAACCGCCGTCGACGGGCGTCGCGACCACCAGCACGCAGTCGCCCGCCGGCTCGGCGCGGACCGCCCGCTGCGCCGCGGCCAGCGCGGCGGCAGGCCCCTGCGACGCGGGCACCTGGACGGCGGTGGCGACGGCGACCTGGGCGGCCCGCGCGGCGCTCGGCTCGTCGCCCACGCCGTCGGCGAGGGCGAACACGACCTCCCCGGTGCTCGGGTCGGTGTAGGCCGCGGTGGCGTCGGCGTTCACCGAACGCGGGCCGCGGGTGGTCGCGGTGGCCCACACGGGGCTGGTGGTGAGGCGGTGCATGGTGGCCTCCTTCGTGCTGTTATACCTCCACTGTCGACCGCCCGCCTGTGCTCAGGCTGAGATCAGCGTGAAGCCAGGTTATGAGCTCAGCAGGTACACCGTGGTGCCGCCGACGGTCGTGGCGGTGAAGTTCGCGGCGACCCACTCGGCGATCTCCTCGGCCGCGTCGCTGCCGCCGGTGCTGTTGATCTCGGTCGGCTCGCCGATGAAGTAGTGGATCCGCCCGTCCGCCACGTACTGCTGGAACTGCGCCAGCGTCGGGGACGGGTCGGTGCCGTTGAACCCGCCCAGCGCCATCACAGGGAAGCCGGACGCCAGCTGGTAGCTCGCCGCCGGGTTGGAGCCGACGGTGGCCGCGACCCACGTGTAGTTCTCCGCGTCGGCTTGCAGCAGCGCGGTCATCTCGGCGCTCGGTGTCGTGGTGGTGAGCAGGCTGCCGACGCCGCCGCGCATCCCGCCGCGCTGACCACCACCGGGCGGGCCGCCCTGGCCGCCGAAGCCGCCGAACCCGCCGCTGCTCGGCCCGGCCGAGGGGATTGCGCCGGAGTGCGCCGTGGCGACGGTCGCCACCGTGTACGCGCCGGACCCGAGGAGCGAGGCGATCAGGGCCAGCACCGCGACCCCGCGGGCGCCGGCGCGCGGCAGCCGGTCGGACACCAGCACCAGCACCGCGGCGGCCACCCCGAGCAGCAGCACCACGTACTTCAGCCAGGGCAGCCAGGTGGATTCCCGCGTCAGCAACAGGTACGCGGTCAGCGCGGTGAGCACGACCCCGCTGGACAGCAACCCGGACGCGATCGGGTGCGTCCGCGCCCGCCACAGCCGCACGGCGCCGGTGCCGACGAGCGCGGCGACCGCCGGGGCCAGCGCGACCGTGTAGTAGGGGTGGATGATCCCGCTCATGAAACTGAACACGCCGCCGGTGACGACCAGCCAGCCGCCCCACAGGATCGTCGCGGCGCGGGTCCGGTCGGTGCGCGGGGCGCGCCAGGTCAGCCACGCGAGCGCGCCGAGCGCGATCGCCGCGGCGGGCAGCAGCCAGGCGATCCCACCCGCCATCTCGCTGCCGAACAGCCGCGCCCAGCTGCCGCTGCTCTGCGCGCCGCCGAGGCTGCCGACCTCGTCGCCGGTGATCCGGCCGACGCCGTTGTAGCCGAGGGTCAGTTCGAGGATGCTGTTGCTCTGCGACCCGCCGATGAACGGCCGCGAGTCCGCCGGCCACAGCTCGACGACCGCGAGGTACCAGCCCGCCGAGACGACCACCGCGCCCAGCGCGCCGAGCAGGTGCAGCAGCCGCTTGCCCAGCGGGGCGGGCGCGGCGACGAGGTAGGCGATCGCGAACGCCGGGAGCACCAGGAACGCCTGCAGCATCTTCGCCAGGAAGCCGAACCCGACCGCGACCCCGGCCAGCGCGAGCCACTTCGGGGACGCCTTCTCCAGCGCCCGCGTCACGCAATACGCGCCGAGCACGAGCAGCAGGACCAGCAGCGCGTCCGGGTTGTTGAAGCGGAACATCAGCGCCGCCACCGGGGTCAGCGCGAGCACCGCACCTGCCAGCAGTCCTGCCGTCGGCCCGGAGACGCGGCGCACGGAAGCGAACAGCGCCCACACCGAGCCGACGCCCATCAGCGCCTGCGGCACGAGGATGCTCCACGAACTGAGCCCGAACAGCCGCACCGACAGGCCCATCACCCACAGGGCGGCGGGTGTCTTGTCGACGGTGATCGCGTTCGCGGCGTCGCTGGAGCCGAAGAACCACGCCTTCCAGCTCTCCCCGCCGGCCTGCGCGGCGGCCGAGTAGAACGCGTTGGCCCAGCCGGACGCGCTCAGCCCCCACAGGTAGAGCACGGCGGTGGCGATCAGCAGCCCGCCCAGTGCCGGGCGCACCCACCCCGGGCGGGGCGGGTGCGGATCGGCGGGTTCGGGGGTCGAGGGCGCGGAGCCGCGCTCGGCGAGGGCCGTCATGAGTTCACTGTGACCGCGCGAGCTTGGCCGGTCTTGTGGCGTTCCTGTGCGGAACCTGTGCGCGGCAGCCGCACCTCGAACTCGGTGCGGCCGGGTCTGCTGTGCACGCCGACCGTGCCGTGGTGCGCGTGCACCACCGCGGCGACGATGGCCATGCCGAGACCGGTGCTGCCTGCCGCGCGGGAGCGTGACGAGTCGCCGCGTGCGAAGCGTTCGAAGACGTGCGGCAGCAGGTCCGGCGCGATGCCGGGGCCGTCGTCGGTGACGGTCAGGACCGCGCTGCCGTCCGCCGACACGGTCAGCCGCGTGGTCACCGTCGTGCCGGGCGGGGTGTGCGTGCGGCCGTTGGCGAGCAGGTTGCCGAGCACCTGGTGCAGGCGCTGCGCGTCGCCGGTCACCACGACCGGGTCGGGCGGCAGCTCGAGCCGCCACCGGTGCCCCGGCCCGGTGATGTGGGCGTCGCCGACGGCGTCGGCCACCAGACGGGTCAGGTCGACCTCGCCGGCGTCGAGCGGGCGTCCCGCGTCCAACCGGGCGAGCAGCAGCAGGTCGTCGACCAGCGTCGTCATGCGGTCGGCCTCGGATTCGACGCGGCTCATCGCGTGCGCGATCTCCGGCGGCACGCGGCCGCCGCTGCGCCGGGTCAGCTCGGCGTACCCGCGGATCGCGGCGAGCGGCGTGCGCAGCTCGTGGCTGGCGTCCGCGACGAACTGGCGCACCCGCATCTCGCTGTTCGCGCGGGCATCGAGGGCGTTGTCGATGTGCACGAGCATCCGGTTCAGCGCGTAGCCGACCTGACCGACCTCGGTGGAGGGGTCGGTGTCGGTGACCGGGACGCGCACCGACAACGCGACGTCGCGGCGGTCCAGCGGCAGCTCGGTCACCTTGGACGCCGCCGCGGCCACGCGGTCCAGCGGGCGCAGGGTCCGGCGCACGACGAACGCCCCGACGAACCCCGCGCCCAGCACGGCGATCGCGGCGACCGCGGCGAGGATGATCCCGACGGTGAGCAGCGTGTCCTCGGCCTGGTTCATCGGCAGGCCGAGGACCAGCACGACCCCGTCGTCGATGGTCGCGATGACCCGGTAGTCGCCGCTGGACAGCGAGATCGTGTGGGCGTGGCCGTCGACCGGGATCGCCGGCAGGGCCGCGGCGTCGGCGGCGGGCAGCGCCTGCGCCTCGTTCTCCGGCGAGCCCGGGATGGGGGCGAGGGTGGCCGCTTCGAGCACCCGGCCGCCGGAGAGCTGCGCGTACAGGGTGCCTTCCGCGGTGCCCGGGATGTGCAGCGGATCGTTTCCGGCGGGCCCGTCGAAGTGCCGGGTCCGCTCGACCGCGTCCCGCACCTGGGTGTCGACCTGCTGGGTGAGGAACCTGCTCAGCGCGAACTCGCTGATCACGCCCACCACCAGGCACACCACGGCGAGCAGCGCGACGAGCGCCGCGATCAGCTTGGTCCGCAGCGGGCGGACGCGCCGCGGTCGCGTCCCGGCCCGCCGGTGGGGCAGGTTCATGCCACGACGATCCGTCGGGTTCGTGTGTGGTGCTTGTGCCGTCCCTGTGAGGCGGCTGTGTCCGTCCGGGCACAGGAATCCTTCACCCGTCCCACAGTCGGTCCACAGCGGAGCCGCCGAAGCTGGTCCTCGACGCACCGGCGAGAGGAACCCACGATGACCACGGAACAGCAGACCGCCCCGCAGTCCCAGGAATGGGGCGCCCAGCAGCCGCCGCGGAAGTGGTCCGCGCGCAAGACCGTCGCCGCGGTCGCCGTCGCGGTCGGCGTCGCGGGCGCGGGTGGCGTGGCGATCTACGCGGCGAGCGGTTCGACCGATTCGTCGGCGATGGGCCAGGGCGGCATGGGGATGCCCGGCGGCGCTTCGCCGAGCGCGATGGTGAACGCGCTGCACGGCGAGTACGTCGTCTCCGACGGCAACGGCGGCTACACCACCGAGCTGTTGCAGATCGGCACCGTGACCGAGGTCAGCGCGACGTCGCTGACCGCCAGGAGCGACGACGGCTACACCAAGACCTACACGATCGACAGCGACACCGCGGTCGGCGACAACGCCGACCTGAGCAGCATCGCCACCGGCGACACGGTCACGGTCGTCGCATCGGTGTCCGGCGACGCCGCGACCGCCGACACGCTGACCGAGGGCACTGCTATGGCAGGCCCGGGCGGCCCGGGCGGTCAGCAGGGCGTGCTGCCGCGCCGCGACGACAGCACGTCGGGCTCGAACTGACGTGGGCGCGCGGGAGGGCGGCGCGCGGCGGGCCGGCTGGCTGACCACGGTCGCGGGCACGGTGCACGAGGCGTCAGCGACGGGGGAGTCCACTTCGGACAGCGCTACGGTGCCCGCGCTCCGCGGCGGGGACTTGTCGTCCCACGGACGGCGGCGCGGATAGGGCCTACCTGGCGGGGCGAGCGCGCGCCGCAACGGGGTTTCCCGCGCTGGCCGACCGGGACGCGGGCCTCGCGCACGGCGCTGGCGCGCTGGACCGGGACCCGGGGGGCTACCCGGTGCCGCCCACCCGGGAGCCCGAGGTGCCACCCGGACTGGTCCCACACGCCGAACGAGCGGCCCGCCTCTGCCCGACGCTGGCTTTGCGGCTGCGCCGTTAGCATCGCCGGATGGGCGGGGCGTCGCGGAACCTGAACTACCAGCCCGAGTGGCCGGTCCCGGAGTTCGTGGGGCTGTCGGTCCCGCAGGCTCGCGCGCTGGCCGACGAAACCGGCGTGGTGGTGACCGACGGGGAGACCGGCGCACCGCCTTCCGCCGGACGCATCGCTCGCCAGGGGCCGCACGGCACGACACCGCGCCGTCCGCAGACGGTGACGGTCTGGCTCGAGCGGGACGCGCCGGCCTGACCGCCAGCGGCGCGCCTGGCGCGCCATCGCGCCGTCCGCGCACCGTCACGGTGTGGGTCGACCGGGACGCCCCGCCCTAACCGTCAGCCGCGCGCACGCGTGCGCAGGTGGATGCGCTCACCCTGCTTGCCGAACAGGCTCAGCACCTCCACGGCACCCCGGCCGGCCGCGCCGAACCAGTGCGGGATCTGGCAGTCGAACTCGGCGGCCTCCCCGGCGCCCATCACGAAGTCCTGGCCGCCCAGTTGCACGCGGAGCCGTCCACGCAGCACGTACAGCCACTCGTGGCCCGCGTGGGTGCGCAGGTGCGGCTGCTCGTCGTGCGCCGGGATGATCATCTTGTACGCCCGCGGTTCGGTCTGCTGCCGGGACAGCGGGATCAGCACCCTGCCGTCCTTCCGCGTCGGCTCCTGGGGCACCCGCGGGTCGACGATCCGGGGCGCGGCGACGATCTCGTCGAGCGGCACCCCCAGCGCGGCGGTGACCGGCAGCAGCAGCTCCAGGCTCGGTTTGCGCTGACCCGACTCCAGCCGCGACAACGTGCTCGTCGAGATGCCGGTGGCGCGCGCCAGCGCGGTCAGGCTGACGTTCTTCCGCTCACGGGCGCGCCGCAGCCGGGGAGCGATCTGCTCGATGACGGCGCCGACGGTCGGTTGCGACTCCACGGGCGCAGTGAACCAGTGCGTCCCGGTTTCGGCAACGTCTGTTGTCGGAGCCGGGCGGATCTCCGGATCCTCGCGGTGGAGGTGATCCGAATGGAGATGTCGGTCGGCAGGCGGACCCGGAACCGCCTGCCCGCAGGGGTGTACCTGCTCGGCTTCAGCCTGTTCGCGATGGGCACGGCGGAGTTCCTGCTGGCCGGGGTACTGCCGGCGGTCGCCGCGGACCTGGACGTCACGCTGTCCTCGGCCGGGTTCCTCATCACCGCGTTCGCGCTCGGGGTGGTGCTCGGCGGGCCGCCGTTCGCGGTACTCAGCCTGCGCTGGCCGCGCCGCACGACCCTGGTGGTCGCGCAGGGTGTCTTCGCCGCGAGCATCGCCGCCGGGCTGCTCGGCGACTACCCCGTCCTGGTGGTCACGCGCGTGGTCGCCGGCATCGCCTACGCCGGCTTCTTCGCGGTCGCGTCGGTGACCGCGATCAGCCTCGTGACCCCCGACCGGAAAGCCAGGGCCTCCGGCGTCGTGGTGAGCGGGCTCAGCGTGGCGATGGTCGCCGGCGGGCCCGCGGGCACGCTGCTCAGCCACTTCACCGACTGGCGCGGCGGGTTCTGGGCGGTGGTGGCCCTGACGGTGGCCGGGATCGCCGGGTGCCTGCTCGGCATCCCCGCCACGCCGAACCACGCGAGCAGGCCCAGCGTCCCGGGTGAACTCGCCACCATGCGGAAACCGGCGCTGTGGGGCCTGTTCGCGATCACGATCCTGACCACGGCCGCCTACATGATCACGTTCAACTACCTGGCGGCCATGCTCACCGTGCCCGAGGTGTGGGTCCCGGCGATCCTCGCGCTGTTCGGCATCGGGGCGTTCGCCGGGCTGTCGATCGCCGGCCGGGTGTCCGACCGCCGCCCGCACCTGGCGCTGCTGACCGGCGCCGGCGCGATCGTGGTGCTCTCGGTGGCGATGGCCGCCGCGGTCGGGCACGGCTGGGCGGTGGTGCCGCTGGTCTTCCTGCTCGGCGTGTCGGCGTTCGTGCTGAACCCGGCCATCTACGGACGCGTCTTCACCGTCGCGGCCGGCGCGCCGACCCTCGCCGGCGCCACCACCGTCTCGGCGTTCCAGCTGGGGATCAGCATCACCCCGGCGCTGGCTGCGGCCGCGCTCACGTGGGGCGCCCCGCTCACCTCGGTCTGCCTGATCGGCGCCGCGCTCGCCGCGGCCGCCGTGCCGCTGATCCTGCTGGACCGGCGTTAGGCCCCCTCCGCGACGCGGGCCAGCATCGCGCGGAACGAACGCTGCTCGGCGGCGCTCAGCGGGCCGAGCAGCTCGTCCTCCACGGCGCGGATGGCGGCCCGCGCCGCGGCGTGGCGGGCCTCGCCGTCCGGGGTGAGCCGCACCGTGTGCGAGCGGCGGTCCGCCGGGTCGCGTTCGCGCACCACCAGGCCCTCCTCGGCGAGTTCGTCAAGCAGGCCGATCAGCCGGGTCTTGTCGTAGCCGATGGCCTTCGCCAGCGCCAGCTGCGAGGTCGCCGGCTGCGCGGCGAGGCTCGACAACGCCGCATACGCCCACATCGACAGCCCGTGCGCGCGCAGCACGGGCTCCTCCGCCTTCATCAACCGCCGCACGATGCGCGCCAGCGAGGCGCCGAGTTCTGCCACGCACCGAATCGTAGAGTGACAAGACGATAAGCAAGAGCGTACGATCTGCTCATGCCTACGATTACCGAGTCCGTCTCGATCGCCGCCACGCCCCAGACCGTCTTCGACCTCGTGTCCGACCCCAGCCAGCTGCCGAAGTGGGCGCCCGGCGTGGACGGCACACGCGTGCGCGTCCGCGCGTCACGGGAACACGGCACCGTCGACTTCTTCGCCGCCGACAACCCGGCCGCCGGCGTCTACACCCGCGTGCTCCCCAACGGCGAGGGTGCCGAGTACCAGTTCACGATGTTCTTCCCGGACGGCACACCGGAGACGGTCGTCGCGGAGCAGGCGTCGGTCGTGCGCGGTGAACTGGAGTCCGTCCGCACGCTCTGCGAATGACCGGTCAGGGCCGGTGGAAGTGCTCCACGTGCACGGCCTCGTCCGGCACGGCGTGCTCGGCCAGCGCCGACCGCACCGGCCCGGCGACCTCGGGCGGCGCGCACAGCAGCCACTCGTCCACCTTCGACGGGTGCAGGCGCGCCTCCAGCAGCCCCCGGATGCGGCCCGGGTCCAGCCCGCCCGGCAGGTACCGCTCGTACGAGATCGCCAGCGCCTGGCCGATGCTGTCGAACGGCCGCGTCCCCCGCGCGTACCGCAGGCTCGGGTCGCGCTCGTCGGTCCGGTAGTGCGTCACCCGCAGCCGCCCTTCGAAGCGGCGCGTGTACTCCGACAGCTCGTCGGCGAACAGCGTGTCGTCCCCGGACCGGTTCACGTACAGCAGCGTCACCCGGCTGCGCGGTGACTTCTCGAGCAGGTGCACCACGACCGGCAGCACCGGCGCGATCCCCGACCCCGCCGCGACGGCCACCACGTGCCGCGGTTCCGAGCGCAGTGTGAACGTCCCGGACGGCGGCCGCGCCAGGACCCGGTCGCCGAGCCGCAACCCCATGGCGTACCCGGAGAACCGCCCGCCGGGCACCCGCTTGATCGCCACCCGCAGCTCCGGCTCGTCCGGGCACGCGCAGATCGCGTAGCTGCGCTCCACCGGCTCGCCGTCGACCTCGGCCCGCAGCACGAGGTGCTGTCCCGGCGTGAACCGGAAGACCTCGCGCAGATCGTCCGGCACGGCGAGGGTGACCACGACGGCCTCGCCGGTCAGCGAGCGCACGCCGGTGACGGTCAGCGGGTGGAACTCCGTCGGCGCCTCGGCGGCGGGCGCCGCCGGCTCCGGCGACCGCGGCCGGGGGATCGCGGTGTAGCGGTAGAACGGACGGCCGGGCCGCTCGGCGTGCATCCGGTGGTAGCCGGTCGGCCGCCGCCGCGGGTGCCAGTCGTGGCACCACGACACCAGCGCGAGCGCGAGCCGCTGCGGCACCACGTAGACCACCGCCAGCTCCCACCCGTGCCCGGTGCCGACCACGGCCGCGAGCACGCACGGCAGGAACACCAGCATCCCGAGCATCTCGGCGCTCTCCGCGGTCGGCCGCCCCGGCGTGGACAGGTAGCGCCACGCGTACCAGAGGTCGACGGTGGCCCATCGCAGCGGCAGCGTCCACGCCGGTCCACGCGTGTTCCACGGCGTGAGGTGCTCCGGCGAACCGGACCGGTGCTGGGTGAGGTGCACGTACCTGGCCGCGGGGAAACCGCCGAACGGCGACACGAACGGCACCGTCAGGCGGCCGAGCGCCCCGTTCACCCACGTGAGGCTGCCCGCGGCGTGGTGCGCGGCCTCGTGCAGCACGGTGAACAGGGCGACCACGGCGAGCGTGTGCAGCGGCACGGTCACCCAGGCCGGTGAGTGCCAGACCAGGGCGAGCAGGGTCGCCCAGCTCCACAGGCCCAGCCCGCAGGCGGCCAGCGCGACGGTCGGCGCCACCACCATCGGCAGGCGCGTCGGGGGTTCCGCCACGACCTGCGGAACGCCCTGGACCTGGGCATCGGCTGTCACGGACCGGGCTCCTGGGGACGGCGGGACGGCAGGACCAAGACGGTAGACAAAGCGTGCGTAAATGTAAACGGAGCGCACGCGCCCGTACCGCACCGCCTGGCAGGCAGGGCCGGGCCGGTGCTGTCGGGTCACTGGCCTAGACTCGGCCTTTGGGCACAGCCGTGCCCGCTTGTCGGCTACCACCCGAAAACCAGGTTTTCACGGCTCGAGGAGAACACGTTGAAGAGCACCGTCGAGCAGCTCAGCCCGACGCGAGTCAAGATCAATGTCGAGGTGCCGTTCGACGAACTCAAACCGAACTTCGACCGCGCCTACTCCAAGATCGCCCAGCAGGTCCGCATCCCGGGCTTCCGCCCCGGCAAGGTGCCCGCTCGCGTCCTGGAGAGCCGGATCGGCCGCGCGCCGGTGCTCGATGAGGTCGTCAACGAGGCCATCCCGGCGAAGTACCTGGAGGCGGTGCGGGCCGGCGAGGTGCGCACCCTCGGCCAGCCGGACTTCGAGGTCACCAAGCTCGAGGACCGTGAGGTGCTGGAGTTCACCGCCGAGGTGGACATCCGCCCGGAGATCACCCTCCCCGACTTCAGCGGCCTGTCGGTCAGCGTCGACGACGTCGAGGTCACCGACGAGGAGGTCGACGCCGAGCTGGACAACCTCCGCGCCCGCTTCGGCACCCTGAAGGGCGTCGAGCGTCCCGCCCAGGACGGCGACTTCGTGTCGATCGACCTGTCGGCCACGGTCGACGGCCAGGAGGTCGAGGAGGCGGCCACCAGCGGCCTGTCCTACGAGATCGGCTCCGGCCAGCTGGTCGACGGCATCGACGAGGCCATCATCGGCGCGAACGAGGGCGAGACCAAGACCTTCACCACGAAGCTGGTGGCGGGTGAGTACGCCGGCCGCGACGCCGAGGTGTCGGTGACCGTGCAGAGCGTCAAGGAGCGCGAGCTCCCCGAGGCCGACGACGAGTTCGCCCAGCTGGCGAGCGAGTTCGACACCATCGACGAGCTCAAGGCCGACCTGCGCGAGCGCCTGGCCAAGATGAAGAAGGTCCAGCAGGGCGTGCAGGCGCGCGACAAGATCCTGGACGAGCTGCTGGAGTCCGTCGACGTCCCGCTGCCGGAGAAGGTCGTCGAGGCCGAGGTCGAGAACCGCAAGCACGACGCGATCCACGACCTGGACCACAGCGAGGAGAACCTCGCGAAGGTGCTGGAGACCCAGGGCAAGACCCTGGAGGAGTTCCACGCCGAGCTGCAGACCGAGGCCGAGAAGGCGGTGCGCACCCAGCTGCTGCTGGACAGCGTCGCCGACGCGGAGGAGGTCCAGGTGGGTGATGCCGAGCTGACCGAGCGGATCATCTACCAGGCCCAGCGCTTCGGCATCAGCCCGGACGAGTACGTGCAGCGGGCCCAGCAGTCGGGCCAGCTGTCCGCGATCTTCGCCGACGTGCGCCGCGGCAAGGCGCTGGCGTCGATCGTGCGCAAGGCGACGGTCACCGACGCCTCCGGCGCCGAGATCGACCTGAGCGACCTCTTCGGCGGCGACGAGGACGAGGCCCCCGCGGCCGCCACTGAGACCGAGGTCACCGAGGAACCCGCGGCCGCTTCCGAGAAATAAAGCTGTCAGCGAACTTGGGCGGTACCGGGCATGCCGGGCCGCCCGAGTTCGTTAGGGTCGGTTACAAGATCTCAGCATCTTCGACAGTGCACAGTGGATCTCCCTCCGGGAGGGCCACAGCGGTGAAAAGGCAGGCAGACGTGACGCAGCACAAGGCAGAGGCTCGCAGCTCGACCGCGGGCCTCAATCTGACCGACTCGGTGTACGAGCGGCTGCTCCAGGAGCGCATCGTCGTCCTCGGCTCCGAGGTCAACGACGAGGTGGCGAACCGGATCACCGCGCAGCTCCTGCTGCTGTCCGCGGAGGACTCCGAGTCGGACATCCGCTTCTACATCAACTCGCCGGGCGGCTCGGTGACCGCCGGGTTCGCCATCTACGACACGATGCAGCTCATCGAGCCGGACGTGGCGACCTACGCGATGGGCCTGGCCGCCTCGATGGGGCAGTTCCTGCTGTCCTCGGGCGCCCCCGGGAAGCGCTACTCGCTCCCGCACGCGCGCATCCTGATGCACCAGCCGTCGGCCGGTGTCGGTGGCACCGCGTCCGACATCGCGATCCAGGCCGAGGTCTTCGGCAAGTGGAAGCAGGAGCTGGCCCGGATCACCGCCGAGCAGACCGGTCAGTCGGTCGAGCAGATCATCGCCGACGGCGACCGGGACCGCTGGTTCACCGCCGAGGAGGCGCGGGAGTACGGCTTCGTCGACCACGTCCTCACCCGGGAGAACCAGCTCCCGTCCAGCAACGGCAGCCGCTGACCGGGCCTGATGAGGAGAAAGCTCTCATGAACAACTTCCAGCTTCCGCAGTCCCGGTACATCCTGCCGTCGTACGTCGAGCGCACGAGCTACGGCATGAAGGAGTCGAACCCGTACAACAAGCTGTACGAGGAGCGGGTCATCTTCCTGGGTGTGCAGGTGGACGACGCGTCGGCCAACGACGTGATGGCCCAGCTGCTGCACCTCGAGCACGAGGACCCGGACCGCGACATCACGATCTACATCAACTCGCCGGGTGGCTCGTTCACCTCGCTGATGGCGATCTACGACACCATGCAGTTCGTGCGCCCGGACATCCAGACCGTCGCGCTGGGCCAGGCCGCCTCCGCGGCCGCGGTCCTGCTGGCGGCGGGCACCAAGGGCAAGCGGCTCGCGCTGCCCAACGCCCGTGTGCTGATCCACCAGCCGGCCACCGAGGGCACCTACGGGCAGGTCTCGGACCTGGAGATCCAGGCCAACGAGATCCAGCGGGTGCGCCGCCTGATGGAGACCACGCTGTCCAAGCACACGAACAAGACCGCCGACGAGGTCCGCGCGGACATCGAGCGCGACAAGATCCTGACCGCCGAGCAGGCCAAGGAGTACGGCATCATCGACGAGGTGCTGCCGTACCGCAAGGCGACGCAGATCGGCTGAGGCCCGGCCCCGGGACTCTGACCCGGCCGGTGCGTGTCCTACCCGGCGCGCCCCGGCCCCCGGTTTAGGGTCTCGGGGCGCCCGGCGCCCGCTGGTCCTCCCGCGCGGCGCTCCGGGCGGGTACCGTCTAGGGGCAGCGGCCATTTTTCCCGCTGGCTCGGCGGCGAGGGCAGGAACACGATCAGGTGTGCCGGCAGGCGCACCGGAGGGGAACAGGTCAACGGTCATGGCACGGATCGGCGACGGCGGGGACCTGCTGAAGTGTTCTTTCTGCGGGAAGAGCCAGAAACAGGTGAAGAAGCTCATCGCCGGACCTGGCGTCTACATCTGCGATGAGTGCATCGACCTGTGCAACGAGATCATCGAGGAGGAGCTGGCCGAGGCCGGCGACGTCAAGCTCGACGAGCTGCCCAAGCCGCTCGACATCCACGAGTTCCTCGACCAGTACATCATCGGCCAGAGCGACGCGAAGCGGACGCTCGCCGTGGCGGTGTACAACCACTACAAGCGCATCCAGTCCGAGGACAAGACCGGTCCGAAGGACGCCAAGGACGAGCCGGTCGAGCTGGCGAAGTCGAACATCCTGCTGCTCGGGCCCACCGGCTGCGGCAAGACCTACCTCGCGCAGACCCTGGCCAAGATGCTGAACGTGCCGTTCGCGATCGCGGACGCCACGGCGCTCACCGAGGCCGGGTACGTCGGCGAGGACGTCGAGAACATCCTGCTGAAGCTGATCCAGGCCGCGGACTACGACGTCAAGCGCGCCGAGACGGGCATCATCTACATCGACGAGGTCGACAAGATCGCCCGCAAGTCGGAGAACCCGTCGATCACGCGGGACGTGTCCGGTGAGGGTGTGCAGCAGGCGCTGCTGAAGATCCTGGAGGGCACGACGGCGTCGGTGCCGCCGCAGGGTGGGCGCAAGCACCCGCACCAGGAGTTCATCCAGATCGACACCACGAACGTGTTGTTCATCGTGGCGGGCGCGTTCGCGGGCCTGGAGAAGATCATCAACGAGCGGGTCGGCAAGCGTGGCCTCGGTTTCGGCGCCGAGATCCGCACGAAGGCCGAGATCGAGGAGAGCGACGTCTTCTCCGACACCATGCCCGAGGACCTGATCAAGTTCGGGCTGATCCCGGAGTTCATCGGCCGTCTCCCGGTCGTGGCGAACGTGACGCACCTGGACAAGCACTCGCTGGTCCGGATCCTCACCGAGCCGCGCAACGCCCTGGTGAAGCAGTACAAGAAGCTCTTCGAGATGGACAACGTCGAGCTGGAGTTCACCAAGACGGCGCTCGAAGCCATCGCCGACCAGGCGGTGCTGCGCGGCACCGGCGCCCGTGGTCTGCGCGCGATCATGGAGGAGGTGCTGCAGCCGGTGATGTACGACATCCCGAGCCGCACCGACGTCGCCAAGGTCGTCATCACGGAGCAGACGGTCCGCGAGAACGTCAATCCCACGATCGTGTCGCGTCAGCCGTCCCGGCGGCGCAGCAGCGAACGTGGCGAGAAAACGGCCTGATCTGCGTGAAGGCGGCTCCTCCACGCTCGCTAAGCTAGCCGGATGAGCGTGGAGGGGGCTGGTCCCCGTTCGGGTGCCGGCGAGGGCACCGCTCCGGCCGAGGCGGCCGGGGACACCGTCGTCCCGGAGGGGCGGGACGATGTGCGCGGCATCAGCGACCTGACCTTCCGGGTGGTCGCGCCGTACCTGAGCAGTCCGATCCTGTACAAGGTCATGCTGGTGCTGCTCGGGCTGATGACGTTGGCGTGCGTGGTAGCCGCCCCCGTGCGGCTGTCGGCGCTGCCCCTGATCCCGCTCCCGGTGCTCGGCGTCGGGTTCTACGCGCTACGCCGGGTACGCACCGCGGACGGCGACTACCGCCCCCTGTTGCGCTGGTCAAGCCTCCTCTTCGCGGCGACGCTCATCGGCCTGTGGCTGCTGTCGGTAGTGGGCCGCTGGGTCAGCTGACCCAGCACCACCGGGAAACGCAACGCAAGCCGGCAACGAAAGGCAAGCGACTACCCCAACCAGACCTCCCCCGCCCCCGATCCACAGCCGATCTTTAGTCGCCGACCAGCCGTGTCAAGGCACGCTTTCCCGCCTTG